>JAHFHJ010000054.1 GCA_023246985.1 Candidatus Omnitrophota bacterium
CGGAAGATGGGATAGCAGAACCCCCGGAAAAAAATCTCTTCGATGAGGGGGCCGACGACCGTTCCGAGCAGAACCGAAAGGACCATCAAATAGGGAGCGCGTTTTTCCTCTTCAATAAGAACATTCACGAGGGGATGCGCCGGCGGCTCATAATGGAAAAAACTCGCGAAGGCCAGGAGCACCGCAATCATTCCCGCAAAAAATGGAAGAACCCTCAAATATCCGACAAATCCGACCCCGATCTCGCGGAAAAACCCGGTGCCGGGAATGCGCAGCCCCAGGTCTTGCCACGCGCCGCCCGATCGTTTCACAAAATGGACGACCCAGTAAACGCAAAGCGCGTTCAGGATCAGCGTATGAAAAATCATGTAACAATTTTCAGAACCCCATGTTGGGAAAAGGGCGCTCATCAGCCCCATCAAAAAACTGACCACGATCCCCGCAAGCATGAAGAGGATCACCACCTTGAAGAGCATCGAGAAGGACCATGCTTGGGTCGGAGGAGGGCTGAGATCCGTTTGAAATTTTCTAAAAAAAGCCGGCTTCCACACAAAAAGCGCGTCCAACACCCCGCCGGTCATGAGCGCCGCGATAAAAAAAAGCGTCATCGCCGCGAAAAGTGAAGCCCCCACGGGTTCTCGTTTTGCAAAATCGGCGAACGCGCCTGCGCGGTTCATGTCTTTGTTCCACTTCTCTGCGGCGTCGCGAAAATGGGCTATGTCCTTCGACGCGGCGGAAGCCGGCTTTGGGGAGTGCGAGAAAAAAAAGAGCCCCCCGTAAAGGACCATCACGGCCAGCGAGATCCAGAAATACTTCGGCTCTTTCTCAAAAAAAAGACGGATCGATCTCAGCATATCCCGAAAAGGCTCCTCGCATTCGCGGTGGTTCGCTTTGCAATTTCTTGCACGCTCATACCGTGGAGTTTCGCGGCGCGCTCAGCGGTTTCGATCATGTAAAGGGGCTCATTGCGCCGGCCCCGTCTCGATTGCGGCGCAAGATAAGGCCCATCAGTCTCAAGAAGCAGCCGGTCCCCGGGACATCGCGCGCAGGCCTCGCGCAATGCATCATTCTTTTTATAAGTCAGGGCCCCGCCAAAAGAGATATGAAAACCAAGATCCACGAATTTTTTCATATTCGCGGCATGGGAGGAGTAGCAGTGGAGCGTCCCGCGATAAGGCGCTTTGTCATGCTCCTGAAAAATACGGAACAGATCCTCATAGGCGTCCCGGCAATGGAGGATCATAGGTTTGCGATACTGCTCGTACCAGGCGAGAAAGGTCCAAAGGATCTTTGCCTGCGTCTCACGGGGCGAATGCTCGTGAAAATAGTCAAGCCCAACCTCCCCGATCGCGACGACCTTGGGATGCGAGAGGAGCTTCTCCAGCTCGGCCAATTCCGCTTCCCGGGCGTGCTTTGCCTCATGAGGATGATAACCCACCGCGGCATAAACCTGCGGGTACTCGTCGGCGACCGCGAGGGCCCTGCGGGAATCTTCCAGATCGGTCCCGATGTTCAAAAAATGTCCCACGCCGCCCCGGAGGGCGCGCCGGATCACTTCCGGACGATCCGCGTCATACTGGGGAAAGTGCAGATGGACGTGCGTATCAAAAAGATTCATATTGAGCCGCGCAGTGCATAGAAAAAAATAACGCCATTATTTTTGCAAGTACGATTGAAAAAATGTCATTCCCGAATGCCTCGAGCGGGAATGACGGAACCGGGACGAGGGTGACAAGCATTTATTTTGTCCGAGGCCCTCAATCATCAAGACGCGGAAAAAGCGGCTCTCCCTTTTCAATCCGAGTTCCGGGAACAAGGTGGATCTCGCTGAACTGCCCGCTGTTGGGAATGAGCTTCCCAATTGTGGGTTGATTCAATCTCTGAAGAATTTTCTTGGCGGTATCCGGCATAAAGATCATCAAGATCACCGCGACGCGGAAAACCGTCTCGGCAAGCGTCACGATAACACTTTCCAAATCGGTTTTTGGGGCCGGATCTTTTGCTAAAACCCAAGGTTTGTTTTCTTCAACGAATTGATTCGCGCGTTGTATCACCTGCCACACTTCGGCGAGCGCTCCCCGCGGATCATATTGCTCCATGTTTCCCCATACTAAATCGAGCAACCCCATGGAGGGTCCCATGAGACTTTGCTTTAACTGCGGAAATTCAACTTGCGGAAGGATTCCGTCAAAATATTTTTCGATCATCGAAGCCGTTCGATGCCAAAGGTTCCCGAGACCATTCGCGAGATCGCTTGAATAACGCTCCATCAGCAGGTCCTCGGAATAAGTCCCGTCCATGCCCAGTGTTACCTCATTTAAAAGAAAATACCGGAGAGCGTCCACGCCGTATTTCGCCGCGATCTCGGTCGGATTGACGACATTCCCGAGCGATTTGGACATCTTGGTTTCGCCGATCTTCCACCATCCGTGCACCAGGAGCGTTCGCGGCATGGGAAGTCCCATGGCTTTTAACATGATCGGCCAGTAGATGGCGTGCTGTCGCACGATGTCCTTGCCGAGCAATTGAACATCGGCCGGCCAAAAATCCGTTTCCTTTTTTCCTTCGATGGCAAAGTGAGGCGCACTCGTGTAGTTGAGAAGCGCGTCGAACCAAACGTAAACCACGTGATCCTTGGAATTCGGGTATTCGATCCCCCACCGAAGGCGCGATTGGGGCCGTGTAATGCAAAGATCCTCAAGCGTTTCATGACGGAGGAACCCGAGCACTTCATTGCGTCGGTGCGCCGGGCGGATAAAATCTTCGTGCTTCTCGATATAATCCAGGAGCCAGGCCTGGTGGTGCGCAAGCTTGAAAAAATAATTTTCCTCCTCAATCTGGTCCACGCCTCGATGACAATCCGGGCATTTGCCATCCTTCAGCTGAAGTTCAGTCCAAAAAGATTCGCACGGCGTGCAGTACCAGCCTTGGTAGCTGGCCTTGTAAATTTCCTTCTTGGCTTCAAGATCCGTGAGAACGCTCCGGACATATTGTTTGTGGCGCTCGTCGGTTGTCCGGATAAAAAAATCATAGGTGACGCCCAGCACACGCCAAAGCTCCTTGAAATGCGGCACGAGTGCGTCAACGTATGCCTGAGGGGTTTTCCCGGCCGCGAGGGCTGCCTTTGCGACTTTGGTCCCGTGCTCGTCGGTCCCGGTCAGAAAACAGACCGGCTCTCCAAGCATCCGGTGATAACGCGCCAAGGTATCGCAGAGGATATTCGTATAGGCGTGGCCGATATGCGGTTTCCCGTTCACATAGTAGATCGGCGTGGTTAAATAGTACGTTTTTGTCACAAAGCAACCACTTTCTGGGATGGAAAAAGCCGCGCAAGCCGTATCGCGAGCCTCGTCGCCATCAGTTTCTGGTTCACATTCATATCCAGCGCGGACTTGGAGTCATAAAGAAGATCCATCGCCTCAAGCCAGCGACTCACCGCCCGCGGGTCCGCGTTTTCGCCGGAGGTCAGATGATGGAGCTTCTCCCGGCAAATGATCATCAGACTTTCGAGTTTCTTTTTCGCTTCGTCACGAGACAGCCTCGGAAAGGTTTCAAAAACCTCCCGGACCGGCAAAGCCTCCGTCATCCCCGCGCCCATCGGCACCGGATCGAACGCCATCGGCATCAAGCGGATCTCGAAAGACCGCGACTGGATCGTCTCCGATAAATTGTTCTTATTTTCCACGAGAAGACAAAACACCGTGTTGGGGGGCGGCTCTTCCAGAGTCTTCAGAAAAGCGTTCGCCGCTTCTTCCGTGAGCCGTTCGGCCTTGAGCACCACGCAGAACTTCCACGAACCCTCGAAAGGTTTCCGGTAGGCCCATGGAATGATCTCGCGAACCGTCCCGGGATCATCGCTGTCCTTTCCGATCTTGATCGAACGCTCGGTGAGGTCTTCCCCCAGCCAGCGGACATCCGGATACTCGCGCTTCCAGATCCTTCGGGAGATCGCGGAATCCTGCGAGACAAAAAGTTTTTTGTCGCCGTTGGCAAGCGCGCAAGCGAACGCCACCGCAAATTCTTCTTTGATGTCGGCGCTCTGGCGGTCCCCGGCCCTCTCCGGCATTTCAGCGCCGTCCCCGCGCCCGCTGAAGATATACGACGACGCGACGCGCCCTTCCCGGATATGGGACTCCAGAATACGGACCGCTAGTTTTTGAGTATTATGGGCCAAAAACACGCGCGAGCCTTTCGCGGACCTTTTGACTCACCCATGCCGCGGGTTTGCCCGCATCCAGCACGATCATGCGGCGGGGTTCTTTTTTTGCGAGCGTGAGAAATCCTTTACGAACGCGCTCGTGAAAACTCAAGGCCTCGCGTTCAATCCGATCATGCCGCCCGCCCCGCCGCAGCCCCTTCGCGATATCGATATCCAGCACAAACGTAAGATCGGGTTTCAGAGTGCCGCGCGCCAGTTTGCTTGCCCTTTGGATGGCCGCAAGCGGAATCCTCCGCCCAAAACCCTGATAGGCCCTTGTCGAATCCTCGAAACGATCGCAGACCACAACCTTCCCTTTTTTGAGCGCCGGCAGGATTGTTTCACGGACGATTTGCGCGCGCGCCGCGAGGTAGAGAAGAAGTTCGGTCACGGGCGCCATTTCCTTCAGGTTCTTATCGAGAAGGATCCTCCGAATCCGTTCGCTCACGCGCGTGCCGCCCGGCTCCCGGAGCATCATGACCGAATAGCCTTTTTTCTTAAGAAACGCCACGGCATTCCTGATCTGCGTGCTCTTCCCGCTCCCCTCCGCCCCTTCAAATGTGATGAAATATCCTCTTTTCATGCTTCCACCTCGTCCAGAAGTTTCCGTATTTGATCGGGAGCCGGGAGTTCTTTTTTAAGCCCCGCCGGTAAGCGGTCCGTGATCCGGTACCGGGCCACCGCGATCGGCTTTTTACTTTCTCGGAGCGCGTACTCAACGGTCGTTCTGTCTTTGTCCTTGCAAAGAATGATGCCGATGGAAGGATTTTCGCTTTTTTCGCGGACCCGGGCGTCAAGCGCGGCCAGGTAGAACTGCATTTTGCCGACGTATTCCGGAAGGAATTTACCCACCTTCAACTCAATGGCAATAAGGCATTTCAGCCGCCGATGATAAAGCAAAATATCGATAAAAAATTCGTTTCCGTCAATCTCGAGTCTGAACTGGTTCCCCAGGAACGCGAATGCCCCGCCCATCTCCACGAGAAACCGGTTCATCCTGGCAATGAGAGCCCGTTCCAGCTCCATTTCGCTGTGCTGCTCGCCGAGTTCGAGAAAATCAAAGGTGTATTCGTCCTTGACCGCCAGTTTCGCCTGGTTTCGGATACGCTCGGGAAGCGCCTTCGCAAAATTCGTCTGGTCCGCGAGGGTTTTTGATAGCTTTTATTCCCGATATGGTGGATCAGCACATTCTTTGACCAACCAAATTTTCGGGTCATTTTTATATAGAACTCCCGCTCCAGATCATCTTCGCAGGATTCCAAAATGACAAGGTTGTGCGCCCAGCCGATTTCTTGCACCAGGGGTGCAAGTTTTGGCTTGTCCCGGTATTCCAGATGAAATTTGCGCATTCTCCAGAGATTGTCCCGGGAGTAACCCCGGACACCCGGGAACTCCTTCTGAAGATCAGCGGCAAGATTTGCCACTACGCCTTTTCCCCAACCGTTTTTTTCCTGGCGATGAACAATCATGCGGCCAATATCCCAATAGAGACCGATCAGTTCCTTATTGACCGCCTTGAGCGCATCGTATTGAGCCGCCCGAATCCGGTTTTTAATCTCGCCAAAAAATTCCCGGTAACCGGCCTCCTTTTCTAGACGCATTCGCTTTTTCATATCATGTCCTGAACATCTTTCCCGGCGCCCTTGAGCATGGACACCATTTTGTTGACGTCAACAAAATGGTCTGAGTGATTATACTCAGATGAGCGCGCAAGTTCTGTTCTTTTCACTATCATGCTCTTGGCACTCCTTGCCAGAGTCTGCCGGGTAAAGCGGTTCCGCTTTCTCGCCCTGGCCGCCGCTTCCCCAATCTCACGCTGAAGTACGATGACTGATGCTTTCGTCGTAGATTTGTCAGGCCCCCGTTTGCCGCATATCCTATAGGATATGCGGCACAAAACCGCTTCAGGATCTTTACACCTCGACTTCTTTCACCGAAACAGTTGGCGCAAGCCCGGCACTTCCAGTAATGCCTCCGGTCCAATGATTCTCAGTCGCTTTGGATCATTTTGGGTGACTGTCACTTTTTTCAGAATTTTCGGCCAGCCGCTTCCGGATTTCCTTTTTCATTCTCTTTTCGTGACAGCGCATGCACCAGACATCGGATCCCAGAACGCAGTAACCGTCCGTCCCGAGACGGATGATCTTTTCGCAATCCGAACATTTTGTCGGCTCATAAGCCGGAGGATTGTCGAGTTTCTCAAAATTATATTCATTGGTTCCATACCAAACGTATATTTCAGTCTTGAAAGACTCGCGGCATTCGGAACAATCCTTCCAATCCCCGGGGTGTTTTTCATGATAATGAAAGCCGCACACCGTGTATCGGTCGTGATTGCGGGCGCAGCTGTTACGCGCGTATGAAAAAAGCACGTACTTATGCTGATCGTTACATATCCAGTTCCCGCAACAGCCCGTCTTCACGAGATTTCGCGTTTTCCCGCACAACCCGCACCGTTCCTTGACCGTTGTTACCGGTTTTTGCATCGCTTCTCCTTTGTGAACCGTCGACCGAACGCCGTCCGGCATCCTTCATTCTTTTTCTTTCCGGCGTTTTCGCCGCTTGAGTACCGCAGCCAATCCAGCGGCCGCCGCCCGGCCATGCGCATGCATTGGTCTTTAAGACGCTTGAGCCGGAGGGTGATGATCTCAATGTCGCCGCTCGGGTCGTCAAGCTCAAGCACGCCTTCTTCCGAGATATCCTTGATCTCCCCGGTCGCGATCATCAGATACTGCCTGCAGTCGTGAATGAGCATTTCAAGAAAGTCGAGCGTTCCCTCTTCCGGGCAAAGGGTCAGCGAGCGAAGGTCCTTGCGCTTTCTTGCCCATTCGTACAGGATCTCGCCCGCTTTACGGCTTTCCCTTGCGCTCACGAAGATCGCCACGCCCTGACCTCCGTAAAAAGAGCCCGCATGCTCCTTGCTTATTTCTCGCGCCTCCGTCGCCGCTTTGATCCCGTGCCGCTTCAAATACGCGATCGCCCTCCGCGCCCCCGCCAGAGTCTTGTACCGCTCAAGATTACAGATCCCTTCCATTCTCATTTTCTTCATTGTCATTCCTCTTCCGTTCAGATCTGAGGGCCCTATATCAAGTAAGGACTTTCCGGCTGAACGAAGCCGTCCGCCGGAATTCATCGAGATTTCCTGCCGATTTCATGTTCCGATTGACCGAAGACGAGAAGCGGAAGGTCATCGCAAATTGCGATCACCTCGGAAGCCTCAAATTCTCGCCCCAACTCCCCTACGCCTTTACGGGAAAAAAAGTGACAGTCACCTTTTTGGGGACAGTCATTCGCTAACGCGGACGGCGTACCCCTGTTCCAGCAAGAGGTTGTTAAGGTACTGGTCTTCGCCGTCTTTGTCAGTAACGAAAATATCTACCAGATATCTGTCATATTTATCCGACTTGACGGTCTTGATGAGGACTGACGCTTTTTGTTTTGTATTGCTTTTCCTATCTCCTGTACCCTCTATGCTATCCGCTATGTTTAACATTTTCTCCAGAGCCTTCTTCGCTTCCATTCCATCCGCGGTCACAAGTTCGGGGGCGTCAATGCCGCGGAGTCTCAGCGTCTGCACGCTCCTGACCCCAAACCCCAGATCGATCACGGCCTCGATCGTGTCGCCGTCCAGCACACGGGTGACCCATGCACGGTAAGTAAAAAGGTCCTCCGGGGTCCGTTTCGAAATGCTGATCTTGTCCGAAGGCGCCGACCCTGCTTCCGGAACCGCGAAGGCCGCTTCGATGATGGACCCTTCCTTCATTCGGAGGTCCTTGGAGGTTTTGTAGTAATTGGAAAACCCGAGATCGATCACCCGCCTGCCGGTATCGGGGCCCGCAGCGGCTTTGACGATCTTGTATGTCCCGGGCTTCCCCGGCTTGGCCGTAAGTGGGGACTGGCTCACCACCACAGGCATGGCGCCTATCCCCTTTATTGCTTTCACTTCTTTCCTCAAACGATCTCTTGACCAACTTTCTTTTTCAGCTCGCTCGGCGAGGGCGTCTCTTTTCTCAGGATCATTGACCGCAAGAAGGGCTTCATAGTGGGCCCAGCTTAATTTTTCGGCGGGCCGAAAAATTGGATAGGCCCGCGCAAACTGGAGCATGTAGGAAAGCTCTGTCCTGCTCATTCCAAGATCGGCTGAAAGACGTTCGAGAACTTTCTCTCCGTAGTCCGCGCGCTCCTTGTGCTGAAGTACGTGCGCGTCGATGAGTCTTCCGATCTCCCAGGCCTCGCGCACGCGCTCCTCTTCGACGGCCTTCTCGACCCGCAAGCGGCTTTGGGCCCTTGCCCCGGAGACCGCGTGCCGGAGTTCTTCGTAGGTCGTCACCTGCGGCAGGGCTTCGAATTCTTCCGCAGGGCCCTGCGCCGCCTTTTCTGAATCTGCCTTCGGGACCTCCGCCCGCGACCATCCCGAACCCGCGAGAACCAGCACCAGACTGACAATCCATATCCTAATCGTCTTCATTCTGATTGTTTTTCCCCCACCCTTGTACACACCGGGTGTGTACGCTGGTTCATTTTTTGATATCCCATGCCCTGCGGGCCTTCTTGACGGTGGAGGGTTCGCCGGGGCGGCCGTCCTTGACGAGCCAA
>JAHFHJ010000163.1 GCA_023246985.1 Candidatus Omnitrophota bacterium
CACCGTCTGACGCAGTTGATGGATGAAAAAAGCATCCTGGAGCTTTTGAAGGACCTCATCGCCTCCGGCAACGGCAGCGACCACTTTATCTCCCATTTTTAATTTTAGGGGTCCTGTTTTGGGTTTCCAGGTACCATGCTCGGGTCCGGGTCCCGGAGAGTTGCGTCCCTTAGGTCGCGGAATAAAGCGTTGCAGCATAGGGCACAGAATAGGGTTTTATTCCGGCGCGGGAAGCGTTAAAATAGCGGGGTCTTAATGAATGACGTGAAGGAGCCGTTGATGCGAGCAATTCTGACGCTGTGTCTTCTGTGTCTGACCGGATGCGGGCAGGCGAAAACTTTGCCCAAAGATATCGTGGCGAAGGTGAACCATTACATGATTACGACCGATGACTTTAAGCGTGAAATAACGTCCTCCTGGCCGGTGCTCCAAAATTATCCGAATATCCCGCCTTCGGAGCTCAAGGCCAAGATCCTCGATGCGATGATCACCAACCAGCTCCTTCTGGAAGAAGCCCAGAAAATGAACGTGGATAAGAAACCGGCTTTCATGCGCGAAGTGGAGAACTATTGGCGCCAGGCGCTTCTAAAAACCCTTCTTGAAAAGAAAAATGCGGAGTTTCTTTCCGAGGATCCTGCCACGGATGCGGCATTAAAGGCGCTTTACGCGCGGGAGGGCGAACGGCTCGAGCTGGATATGGTAACGCTCGCGGATGAAGCAACGGCGCGGGAACTTTCCGCGGCCGGCCCCGTCTTCGAAGAAACCATAAAAACACTGGGGACGAAAGTGGTTTCGCGGCCGGGCGCGAGTTGGTGGTCCTCCGGTGATTTTTCCGATTCGGTTGAAGAAAGAATTTGGAGCTTGAAAGTGCCGGAGGTGAGTCCGGCCCTGTTCTCCCCGGGGGACGGCTGGATCGTGGCGAAAGTGATCGCAAAGGAAAAGGTCGATAGGAAGCCTTTTGAGCAAATGGCGGGGGCCTTGCGTCGAAGGATCGCCCGCCAAACGCTCCCAGCAAAGATGGATCGGTGGATCGGAGAACTCAGGGCGCGGGCACGGATCGTCTCGAATCAAGAGGCGCTGGATAAGATCAAACTCAATGCGGTTCAGCCGGCGGGAGGAAACAATGGGAAATGATCAAGGGGCGAATCGCCGCAAGATCCTGATCGTTGACAGATCGTTCCAGTATCAACTCATCGCGAAGTTCTTTTCCATGGTCGCCGTGGGTTCCTTGCTGATGGGTTCCGTCATTTATTTTTTTTGCGGCCAGACGGTGACGACGGTTTTTAAGGATTCGCGTCTCAAGATCCTCACGACGGCGGATTTTATCTTGCCGGGGCTTTTGATGAGCGCGACGGCGGTGATCGCCGTGGTCGGGATGGCTACGGCGCTCCTCGCGCTTTATATGTCTCACCGCATTGCGGGGCCGGTTTATCGTATGCGGCAGGACCTGGCGAATTTCAAAGCAGGCAATCTCAAAAAGATCTTTTGCCTGCGTGAAAACGATGAAATCAGGCCTTTGGCGGAGAGTCTGAACGACATGGCCCGGGATGTTCAAAACAGCATGACGGCTTTGAAAGCGGAAGCGGATCACTTGGAGAAAATCTCCGGAGAACTTTCACCCAAGGCCCGGGAGCATCTCAGAGCTCTCAAGAAGGTTTTGGACTCCTATCATGTCTAGAATTTTCAGGGGGCTCCTTTTGGCCGCAGTGGCTCTCGGCGTTTTTGGAGCTCGGGCCGACATGGAAGGCGCTCAGGACGCGCTGGCGCTGCAGACTGGCGCGCCGCGGGTCTCGACCGAAGCCGATCGACTCTTGAATCGGCTGAGTCTGCGGCGCTCCGCGGCACACGATGGGTTGGACTGGATCATTATTCGGGGGGGTGTGGTTTCATTTTATTACTTACCCAACGCGAACCTGGGTAAAATTGAAAAAAGGCTTCGCAACCGGAGCCTTCCCATCGCGCGCGAATATCGCGATCTTTTTACCAATAAGGCCTATCCGATCGAGAGTCGTATCAGTGCCCGGTTACAGTTCCTTCTGAGTCGGGTGGAAGATATTCTTGGGATGAGGCCTTTGATCCCTTCGATCGATATCAAGACCTTGCGTAATCGGGAGGATCTCCGAGCGCGATGCCGGCAGCTCATGGGGGGGCAGGCGGACTACAAATCATTTTATGTACACTCCCTGAGTACGATTTTCGCGTCCGAAAAAGATATCGTCGATTCGATCATCGCGCATGAAATGGCACATGCGGTCATGGACCATTATTTTATGGTTCCGCCGCCCTCCATGGCGGCGGAACTCTTGGCAATCCATGTGGATGAGCATTTGGAGAGGGACGATTGAGAGACATGAAATCCAAGGAAAAGCTTTGCCGGGTTTGGGAGAAAGATGTTATGTTGTCCCGCAAAATAGAAAAGGAGTCCGGATGAAAAAGAATCTTTTTTTTATAGCTTTTGCTTTAGCCCTTGTCATGTGTGGGACGATGGGCCGTTTGTTTGCCGCGACGTCAGCGGCGGTGCCGGTGGGAACCGCCGTGACGGTCCAAGGGGAGGTCAAGGCCACGACGCCGCCGGATACCGCTTCGCATGCTTTGAAAAGCGGGGACCCTGTGTTTAGGGGGGACATGATTGAAACGGGCAGTGAGGGCCATCTTCAGGTGCTGCTTCTCGATAAAACGGTTTTTACGCTAGGCGCCTTGAGCGCCATTACCGTCGATGAATTTGTCTATGATCCGGCCACGGACGACGGCAAGGTGAAGGCCAGCATGGTGAAGGGGATCTTCCGGATCGTTTCCGGAAAAGTGGCGCATAAAAATCCCGAGAACATGGCTGTAAATCTTCCGGCCGGATCCATGGGGTTCCGCGGAACGGACGTGATCGGGATCATCGACGGTACAAAGTCGAAGATCATCCTTCTTGGCCCGGTGGGAGCCGGACGCATTTATGTGACCAATCTGGTGAACGGTCAGGTCGTCACCGTGGATATCGATGA
>JAHFHJ010000164.1 GCA_023246985.1 Candidatus Omnitrophota bacterium
CCCCCTTGGGGACATGCCCTGATCGGAGGATCCCAACTACTTCGGGTTTCATTTGGACCTTGCCCATAGCTTCCGCCGCCCTTAGTGTTGAGGTTTTACCACTCACATCCACCATCTGCGCTTTCCCATTTCCATCGAGATGGGAAAAAGAGCGGTGTATTGAATTAGGACTTCTTGTCTTTGTCTTCATCGGGAGAGTCACCTTTCAAACTTTGTTTGAATATCTTTAAAGATTTTCCCAGCCCTTGGGCCAAATCCGGGAGCTTCTTTGCTCCAAACAAAAGCAGCACGATTGCCAAAATAACCAGCAGCTCGCCCCACCCCAAGTTAGTAAACATTCGCATCACCTCCTGTTCATTTGCGTCGCCCCATCAAAAAAATAACCAGGCCTTTCACTGGAAGGGAAAGCGCCTGGTTTGAGATACAAACCCCGCTTCTCCTTTCCAAGTGTTCCTTGCTTAGCAAGGATTCGAGAGGCAATGTCCTTTCGGGCTTTACCCTTGCGGCTTAGAAACCGTAGCCCTTCGGCCTTAGATCTCCAAGCTCGGAGAAACTACCGACTGTTTGGATTTATTAAATTTTCTTCTGATCTTGAGTCAATGCCTCCGTCTGAAGTTTCCTTTATCTCGCTCATAGTTTCCCGTAGGCCTTTTTTGAATGCCTTCACAGACTGTCCCATCCCTTGCGCGATCTCTGGAAGTTTCTTCGCCCCGAAGAGCAAGAGCGCGATTCCTAGTATTACAACCAATTCACCGAATCCTATATTAGGCAGCATTGCGGCACCTCCTTAATTATGAAAATGTTTGGCTTCACCACTCCTCTCCTTTGGGAGCAAGAGTCCAAAGATATTTGACTAAGTCATGGATTTCTTCCTCGCTCATCACCTGACCCCAGGGGATCATGTGCAGAGGCGGCATGGGGGCGTTCGCATCCTCAGGCACGGAACGGCGGCCCAAGCGGATCACCTGTTCCACCTCCGCTTCTGTAAAACCATTCCTGACTTTGTCAATCGGAGGGACCTCCCCGCCCTGGGCATTGAGATTTTTCACTCCCCCTCGTCCGGCCGGACCATGACAAGTGGCGCAGCCATAGCGGCTGAATATCCTATCGCCCCTCTGTTCGGGTGTTTTGAGTTCCGGTAACTTTGTGTCGCCCAGAATGAGAGTTTGCCAAAGGGAAAGAGATTTGGCGCCGTCCCGTTCCTGATCCTCAGCATCCCAGACCGCGAAAGCCACAGGAATTACTCTGTTTTCTTTGAATACCGTTCCCTCTTTGGAACTTAAAGCTCGCTTGAAGACAATGGCCCATCGTCCATCCTTCCAAATGCTTGTGGCCTGCACGTCCTGAATCTTGCCGGGCGTGAGAGTCCCGAACCCTTCCGCAAAAAGACTTCTAGCAGGTTCAGAAGGGAAGGCGATATGTTCTTCAATGGCTCCGTTTCTATAAAAATCAGAATAGGCTTTTTCGTAACGGTTATCCGCACTATTGGACGCCCTCCAGTGCCAAATATTGACTGGATTATCTTTTTCGCCCATGAATGGTGAGGGGAGCGATCCTTCTTCCGCTGGGAACTGAAGAGCACAGCCATCGGAAAAACGTGCGCCCGTGTCCTGTGTAGTGTTTCGGGCGCTATCCTCCCAGCTTAAACGAATGTAGAGATCCGTCTTGGTGAAGAGACTCTTTGCTTCCACCAACTTTACGGATCCGCCGCCGTAGGGAACAGTGAAGGTCTGGGGAATTAGAGATACCGCAAAGGGGCTGGCTTTTTTCCAGATCTTGTCAAAAGGATCAGAGGATATTTTCTTGACTTCTTTTGACCTTAAAAATATCTCAGATCCGTTCGCTATGGAAACGGCAAAAATTAAGACTGCAAGGGTTGCTTTAAAATTCCGCATGTCATTTCTCCTTCTTCCGCATTTTGAGACCGCGGCTCCCAAAGGGATATCGTCTCCTTCAGGGGCATGGGGATGGCGAAGATTCCACGGCCGAGGATTTCCGCCAAGGCGAGATAAAACGGGTTTAAGGTCAGGGCCACGAGTTTTGATGAAAAAGCTGCAACCCCAGGCGAAAGAAATTCCTGTGTAAAGTCGGTGATGGCTTGGGCTGTAACTTCCCGCGCTTCTTTCAGGCCTTTCAGAGCGGCATTGCGTTCCTTTAAGATCAAGAAAAATAGGAACGACAGGGCCACAGGCAGATTGTCCGACCGTTCGCCTTCCTCCTGCTCTACGCCAAAAGCCCGATAGAATCCAGCCATGTGCGCCATCATCCGGGCCTGCTCGAAAGGATTTTCAGCCAAATGAAGCGTCAAGTCTTGAGGGCAGGCCGGCGACGGGCCGAAAAGCCGGAAGTGTTCTTCCCTTAGTTCTTCCGCAGAAAAAGAGGGTAGGATCATTCCTTCCCTTTGAGCATCCTCCGCAAGGGTGCGGAATCGTTCTATCCAAGATTCGTCAGGATATTGGAACGCCTCTGCCAGAAAGTGCAGGACAAATGCCTGCCTCATATTTGCGTTTGTTATTCTCATATCGTCTTTCATTTATGTCACGCTCTGACGTACAACATTGAGGTTTTTATCCCTCATAGCTCGAAAAACAACAGGCTCTTTAACAGGCACCGTTACGAGTTCGCTCCCATTCTGATACCCCGTAGCCTGCCCATCCTGCACTTTAAATTTATCCACCCAATGTTCCGTAGATCCGAAAAGAGACAAGAGACCGACCAGAGTTTCTTCGCGCTTTTTGTAGGTTTCGACGGCATGGTCCGTGCCAGGACCAAATATTTGGTGTAGGTAGTTGACGTCCACATGAATGGGCGGAATATAATAGACATTCGGTCCTGTTCCAAACTGCGGATAGAGCGGCAGCGCCACCTTTGCCACGTGGACCATGTAGTCCATGGGATTGTCCGCATCTGCCTTGTCGTGAGCATTGATGAATCCCGTCATGCGGATCTTGCCGATGCAGGTCTGCACGCAACGCGG
>JAHFHJ010000165.1 GCA_023246985.1 Candidatus Omnitrophota bacterium
AGCGTCCGTGATGTCCCGTGTGCTCGCGAAAAGGACCGCAGAGTCCCGCGACTCGCGGACTTGTGCCGGATCCCGAACCAATCGGCCTCGCCCCGCGCCGGGGCTGACACGAAGGCCCACACCCAAAATCATCACGGTCACGTCCGGTTTTAACTCATAAATTTTCCGGCTTCGGATCAAATCATCCAGCCTCGAAACAGCCTGTGGCCAGCTGAGATTACCGGCTTGAGCATCCGAGAAAATGCTCCGGGCCCGGCCGGAAAATGTTTCTGTCTTCGGCCCGATTTGCAGCACAAAAACATTCCCATTGTCGACGGTGAATTCGATTTCAAGCGCTTCTCCAAAGTCCCGCTGGATTTCCCGCGCAAGGTCTACGAGCGCTTCGTAAACTGTGGGCAAATGGCTCTCGAGCCACATCGCGTCTTGCACATTTTTGCGTGTTTCGCCGCGCGTCAAAGCCGGACCTTGAGCGTTCGGAAGATAATGAATCGCATGAACCCAGCCATTCTGGGCAATCAAAATTCCCGTGCCCGACTGATCGTTCCGGTCGCCGAAGACCATGACCTGAACGATAATACCCAAACGCGCGTCGCGTTTTCTTCCCCAGTCCGTGACTTCGCGAATCGCGCGGAAAAGCTCCTCTTCGGATTTCACATTGAGCACCGACTGCATCATTCCCGGCTGATCCTTGAGCTCGCTGGAACGGACGGACACGACAAGCGGGTGGGCCGAATCTCCGAATCGCATCGGCCGGCCGAAAAATTCTGAGCTGCGTTTTTCAAGTTCGCGAATTTTTTCTAGAATCTCATTCGGATTGACCGGATTTTCAACTTCGGTTCGATTGAGCGCGAAAAACGGAGGCACGGAATAACCTTTATCAACCGCCTCCTCCAGACGCGCGGCTTTTAGTCCGACCTCTTGCGCTCGGCCGAGGCTTGAAGCGGAAGAAGGCCGCAGCAAAAATGACTGCATCAGCTGTCCCTGCTGGAGATCAGGTCGGCTTTCCCACAACCAGACATTCGTATCCACAACTTTCTTGCCGTGTACCCAAAAACTGGGGGGATGATTTTTAGAAGTGGCATTCAGAACGGGTCCCGGCAAAACGCTCCATTGAACGGGCGTATCAAATGGCTGAGCGCAGAAAACCTGGAATAAATTAAACGCCAGCTCGGCCTTCTGACCGTTTTGCACCTGCGGAACCAAATTCGAGTAAAGCATCGCCAGGTCTTTGAATCCCTCGACAATCATGAGAGGAGATAATCCAAATTGAATAAAAGTCTTCGTAACAACAAGGGCGATGGAAGCGGAGAAATAAATGACTCCGTCCCCGCTCACCGCTTCACTCAGAAACTTCGCATGTGTTTCATTCATTTGATTTATGAGCGGCAATAACGCTTTCATATAATCTAGATGTTCGGGCTGGTTCGACAGAATGGCTCCATTAGGATCCACGGGAGGCGGACGTTTAAATTTCCGGGCAATTTTTCGCTCAATGACCATACTGACTGAACTTGTCATATTCGGAATCAGAACCGAAGAAATCACGAGTCCCGCTTCATGCGGCTTTAACGGTTCCGGAAACTGAATTTGGACAGCTTGCGACGCACGCGCCTTAAACAATGAGATCAGGCGGCGTTTCACATCAAGAATGGGGCCAGCCTGCTGAATCTCACGATCGATGGCCTCGATCATCTCCGGTGAGAGCATCGAAAGATCCGCTTCCAAAAGCTGAATTTGTCCGGAATCCACATAACGGTCGAGCCCGCGCTCTTCCAAAGCGTTCTTCATCGCTGCCGCATCGAGATCAATCAAATAAATTTTCGGGAATTTTGTGAAATCAAAAAGTTCGCCGGGAATATCCCGGAGCATGCCCGCTCCCAGCACAACGGCCGGTTTGCCCGCGGGTGCTTCGCGAACCGCTCTCATAATTTCCCGCCGCAGAATGGCGAAATGTTTGAGATCACCCGGTACTTTTTCAGAAGAATGATGCAATTGTTTCACACGTTCCTGATCGGCCAGGAAATATTCTTTAAGTTCTGCCCTCCATTGGGCCTTGGAGGCGAGACCGAGACTTCCGCCAAAGGACAGATCCGACCGAGGCTGTGTGGACGCAGCGGGCTGATAGCGGAGTTTACGGACAACAATGGAGAGAGATTCTTCTTTCGCGCTCAGATCGAAAACGACCAGCGCCCGCCAGCCGGCTCGAAGAAGGCGCTCGAGACCCTTTTCATCGTTAACCACGCGGATTGCCCCGGGATTTGAAACGTTGGCAAAGGCATAACGGCCCTGCGCGATGTGATAGAGACTGCCCAGCGGATCCGTGAGACCGATCACCGCGAAATCAAGGGCGTCATCCTGATGAAGATTCATCTCCAAAATCCGGGGCAAAAATTCTCCCAAATCTTTCATATCCTCAAAGACGCGGGCATGCTCTTCGATGATTTTTTTGTCGGCGCCGTCTATTTCTTCCAAACGAATTAAATAATCTCCCAGATTTTCACAAAGCATCCGAAACGCATGATGTTCCACAACTTCCATATCCCGTACGGAATCCAATTCCTGAATCAAATCGACATAAAGTCCCTGCAATTGCCTGGATTCCTCACCCCAATTGTTCCTGAGCACAGCATTCAGGGCCTCCAGATGCGCCTTTGTCCTGCGAAAAAGCTCCTCCGGCACACGGATCGGGAGATCAATAAAAGCCTTCAGAGCGGCTTCAGCGGATTCCGCATCATCCGGATGAATCGTGTCAACGACGAAAGCCTCGCCCAGGCTGGATCCGGATGGTTTTTTTATTTTCGTTGTGGAACCCGTCGGCCAAACAGGAAATTTCGTGGGATCCGCGCGCAAAATCAAGGTTGCATTCAGCACATCGCGCTCGCCAGGGGGGACGGAACTGATCGCTAAAATTCCTCTCAGGAGATCCTGCAGGCGGAACGCAGCGCGCTTCGAT
>JAHFHJ010000166.1 GCA_023246985.1 Candidatus Omnitrophota bacterium
AAACTTTCAGAACAGGGGAATGTCTCAGATCGTTGATTTTTTTTCCGAAAGAAAGAAGCGTTTTGGAAGGGATGCAGCCGCGGTTCAGGCAAAGGCCGCCCAGGCGGTCTTTCTCAACCAGCAGAACCTCCGCCTTTCTTTTCGCGGCGCTTTTGGCCGCCGCTTCGCCCGCGGGCCCGGCGCCGATGATGACAATTTTCATTTCTTATCGCTTCCGGGACACTGCGGGCCAGCCTTCGAAAGGGACCGGGGAATGCCGCTTAATCGACGGGAACAAAATTTCCGTCTTTTACGAGATAGATCGTGACGGCTTGATTTTTGGTGTCGCCCTTTTCGTCGAATTCCGTTCTCCCGAGCACGCCGTCATACTTTAAGTCTCTCAAGAATTGGATCATTTTCGCCCTGTCGATGGAACCGTCGGCCTGGATCCCGGCTTTTTCAAGCGCCAGAAGCCCGATCGCGGCGGCTTCGTAGGTGTAGTGGTCGTAGGGCTGCATGTCCATCCCCGGATATTCCTGCCCGTACTTATCTAGGAACGCTTTTGCGGACGGTATTTTTTCCGGAGGCAATCCCACGTTGGTAATGTAGGAGCCTTGGCTGGCCGCTCCCGCCACTTTGAGGTATTCCGGAGACTTTAAAGCGTCTCCTGAAACAAAAAGGGCTTTCAAGCCCAGCTCCCTGGCCTGCTTTGCGGCCAGCCCTCCCTCGTTGTAGATGCCGCCGAAATAAAGGGCGTCCGGCTTCATGGTTTTAATCCTTGTCAGGAGAGCTTTGAAGTCTCTATCGCCGATTGAGATGCCGTCGAATGAAAGGACTTTTCCGCCTTTGGCCTGGAACTCTTTTTGAAACTCTTCCGCCAGTCCCTGTCCGTAGGGCGTCTTGTCATGAATCATGGAGACCGTCCGGACCTTCAGCTTTGCAAGGAGAAAGTTCGCCGCGAACTGGCCCTGGACGTCGTCGGTCGTGTTCACCCGGAAAATGTTTCTGGCCCACTTCCAGGAAGGCTCCATCTGCTGGAGCGTGAGTTTGGGGTTTGTGGCCGCGGGAGTGATCATGGGAAGCCCTTTTTTGGCGTAGACTTTGGAAGCGGGGATCGAGCACCCGCTGTTTAAGTGCCCGATCACGACGGGGATCTTGGGGTCCGAGACGATCTGGTTTGCCACGTTTACGGCTTCCTTGGGGTCGGCGCGGTCGTCGAAAGAGACAAGCTCGATCCTGTGTTTGAATCGGCCGGAGGCGTTGGCTTCCTTGACCGCCATTTCCGCCCCTCTTTTCATTCCCTGCCCCATGGCCGCGATGTCGCCCGTCAGAGGGACCGCCAGGGCGATTCGGAACACTTTTTCTTTGGGTCCGCATCCCCAAATGAGGGCGAAAATAAGGAAAAAAGAGAAAAAAGTTCCGGGGATTTTTTTTAACATGAGTTTTCTTCAAATAAGCCGATTTTTTATCGTATCAATTCTCGAGAAGCATTTCAACTTGGCTCGAATGCGAGTGTAACGTAAACTATTATGGGCAATTTGAAGATGGAATAGAAAAGGGCTAATCTCCTTTAAGCCAGAAAACAAAAACCTGTTTGGCGACAGGTAAAAAGGAGAAATAGCCCTCATGGATAAAATAGCAGAATTAAGCTTCACAGGCAAGGACTTAGGAGAAAGATGGAGCCAAGTCAAGACGGAGTTTTGGGGAGACTTAAAAGCCCGGACCGTGATTGCGTTAAAGAAATTGTTAGAGACCAGCATGGAAATTGAAGTTCAGGATCTCATTGGGGCTGAACGCTGGGAGCATTTGGGCAGGAGACGGATTTACCGGAAAGGGTCTTATTTCAGGAGTGTTTTGACGAGCATGGGGCTGATCAGTCTGCTTAAAGTTCCCAGGATTAGGGGCGGAGGTTTCCAATTCAACACTCTGCCTCAATATGTTCAGAGAACCCCGGACGTGGACCAGGGGGTTTTGGAAATGTTTTTGTCCGGGGTATCGACCCGGAGAGTCCGGGAAGTGCTTGCCCCTTTGATGGGGAACCCTACGGTCAGTTCCAGTACGGTGAGCAAGATTACCCAGGTCCTTAATCACCACGTTCAAAGGTTCCATGGACGGGAATTGAGTAACGACTACGTCTATTTGATCTTGGATGGAATTTACTTGAAGACTAAAAGCCCAATTCATTCCAAGCGGCGCTGCATCTTGGTGGCCTATGGAATAAAAGCCGACGGGACGCGGGAAATGATTGACTTTAAGATGACCCGGAAAGGAGAAAGCCAGGTGGCCTGGGAAAGTTTTCTGGTGAGTTTGAAGAACCGGGGGATAGAAGGGAATCATCTGAAGTTAGTGGTTGTGGATGGGAATAAAGGACTGTGGAATGCCATTGATTTGGTTTGGCTGAACGTTCCTCGCCAGAGATGTTGGGCGCACAAGCTCAGAAACGTAGCGAACAAGATTCCCAAAAAGTTTCAGAGCTCTTGCATGGTTGAAGCCTCTAAGATCTACAAGGCGGAATCGAAGGAAGAAGCCTTGAGGGCTTTTAAGCATTGGGCGAAGGTTTGGCAAGGCATTGTCCCCGCCGCGGTGCAGTGCTTGGAAGAAGATTTTGAGGGCATGATCGCATTTTTTGACTGCCCCAAGGAACTTTGGGTGAAACTCAGGACCACGAACGTCATTGAGCGAGTCTTCCGAGAGGTCCGAAGAAGAACACGTCCGATCTCCTGTTTCCAGAACAGGGAAAGCGTGGAACGGATTATCTTTGCGATCTTTCATAGACAAAACAACCGTTGGAAGGAAGAACCCCTTTGGGAGCAAAAAAACGGAGCGCAAATTTGAGTTTTAAGGCCGCTGAAATTTGCTCGTAGGGGTTTGGGATCATAAAAATTAAATTTCACAGGAGAGTTACTGGTGTCCGGAAAAACCTGGTCGAAGAATGTCGAATCTCTGACCTCCTCCCCCCTTGC
>JAHFHJ010000167.1 GCA_023246985.1 Candidatus Omnitrophota bacterium
TTCCCTGCCGAATCCCTGGCTGCGCGTCTCAAAATACATTTCACGGAGGTCTTTCGACGGCACCCTCAGACCGTATTCCACGCCGTCGAAACGACCGAGGTTTGAGCTTGCTTCCGCGACGGCGACTATATAGTAGACGGCGACGGAATGTTCCGTATGCGGCAGCGAGATCGCTTTGATCTCGGCGCCGAGCTTTTTATAGAGTTCCGCGGCCTGACGAACGCTTTTCTCGATCTCGGGATCGATCCCCTCGATGAAATATTCTTTCGGGAGGCCGATCTTGAGGCCTTTTACGTCGCGCGTGAGCGAGCGTGGAAAACCCATCACCTGTTCCGGTGATGCGGTGGAGTCCTTTGGGTCATGGCCACATAGGATATTCAATAGAATGGCCGCGTCTTCCACGGTTTTCGTCAGAGGACCGATCTGGTCGAAACTGGAGCCGAACGCGATGAGCCCATAGCGTGACACGCGGCCGTAAGTGGGTTTGACGCCCACCACTCCGCAAAACGCCGCGGGCTGGCGGATCGAACCTCCGGTGTCGGACCCAAGGGCCGCAAGCGTCATATCCGCCGCGACCGCTGCGGCAGAGCCACCGCTTGAGCCGCCCGGCACGCGCGTTAGGTCCCAGGGGTTCCGGCACGGGCCGAACGCGGACGTCTCGCACGAAGAACCGAACGCGAATTCATCCATGTTGCATTGTCCGAAAAGCGTCGCGCCAGCACTTTTAAGTTTTGTGATCACGGTCGCGTCGTAGGGCGGTACATGTTTTGCGAGTATCTTAGAACCGCAGGTGACTTCCGCGCCGTCGATGCAGATATTGTCTTTAATAGAAATGGGAACGCCCGCGAGAAGCCCCAGCCCCTGACGGGTCCCCAATACCTTTTCCGGCAGCATTCTAAGAAAAGCGTTGATCTTGGGATTCAATGTTTGAGCGCGTTTTTGGAAAGCTTGAAGCATGGCCGACGGACCGTCTTTTTTTGAGATCCCGATCGCTTCTTTGAGGGTCAGGGAGCAAAAGTCCGTCATCGCTGCACGATCTTGGGAACTTTGAAAAAACGGCCGTCCGCGTGCGGGGCATGTTCGAGTGCCTTCTCAGCGGCGTTCGACGCTTTGACCTCATCCGCGCGGAAGACATTCTCCATATCGAGGACATGGCTTGTGGGTTCGACTTTGGAAGTATCCAGCTTGTCCAGTTTCTTGACATGGTCAAGGACCGCGCCGAGGTCCTTCTCAAGCTTCTTTTTTTCTTCGGTTTTCAAACTGAGCCGCGCGAGTTCCGCGACCTTTTCGATCTTGAATTCCATAAAACTCCTCCGGTTGGAGGGACATTCTGCCCGAAGGCGGAGGGAGTGTCAATGAATGGGGAACATGAATGGGGAAAAGCGAGTCAAGATCAAATACTCCGCTGACCTCTACGGTATGAAGGGCTGCCCCGATTTTTGAAAACCTTTGAGCGGATTCGTTTATGCCGAAGCGCTTGCGCCGGCGCGTGAATCCGGGGAGATCCTTTACGCCGAGGCCGCCATGCGCGCCTGAGTTGCGATGTAAGTCGTCAATTCCGCCATCAGCGTATTAAACCCGACCAACTCCGACGCCGCAGTGAAACGGGGCCAGTGCGACCCCAGGAATCCGGAATTGAGGATCGTATCTGCGGCCAATAAAGATGCCGCGGTCTGTTTAAGCGGTTCGCCCTGGAAACCTTTCACCTTTAAAAGATTCGGACGCGAAGCCACGGACAATTCCTGATCTGACACAAATGCCGCAAGCGTTCCCGACGCCATGCGCCCGAGCATCGCGTTAAATGCGCGGACAGATTCCGCAAGGCTTGAAACCGCGACGACTTCAAAATTTGAAGGCAATGCCTGGTTGGGGCTCAAAGACGCTAATTCTTTCTTAAATGCCGCCACATCGAATTCATTCGCGACCAATGCAAGCCGAACGCGGACTTCGTGATGCGGCGGCTGGTTAAAAAACGCAAACATCACCAAAGGCAGAACACTCGCCGCATCCGGAACCCCCTGCCGCTGGTCAATGACCACACGCGCCGTCGAAGCGGTCGCAGAATGGGCCAGGATCGAACCGAAGGCCGCCCATTTCCCCGCGAATTCCTCGGGAACAACTGCCGCTGCGACAAAATGCTCTCCGAAAAAGTTCCGCATAATCGCGGTATAGGACTTTAATTTCGTTATCCCGATCGCGACAATATCGTTTGTCACCTCACGCGCGGTCCTGAGAAAACCCCGGACCGAAACTCCAAGTTCCGCAAGCGAAGGAAGGGATATCTCCGCCGACGGTAGCCGTTCATTGACCGCAGGGAGTACCGCCGCTTCCGCTGTTCTCGCCTCGGAGCGGGGCATTGGGCTAATGCCGATCGTTGTTTGATTCGCGAATTCTGCCAGAACTTTACGGAAACCGGGAGCTGGCTGAAAACCTTCGGCAAGACCTTCATTCCGCAATTCGGATCTTCCCGCGAATATCTTGGCGGCCTTCACAAGACCGGTCGTGGAATCATCGTGACCCGTGACGGGAACTTTCGGCGCAAGCTGGGGCAAAATCGTATTGGCATTTTCTTTGCCAAGTTCCACGCCCCACTGGTCATGACTGAAGATATTCCAGATGACGCCCTGCGTGAAGATTTTCATTTCATACATCGCGATCAACGCGCCAAGCGATTTGTGAGTAAGTTTTCGGATCAGGATCGAATTAGAAGGCCTATTCCCCTCAAAAACCTTGTGCGATGCCAGCCCGAAGCTTCTGTCGGCGGACATCCCTTTGGCAAAGAGTTCCGCTTCGGCTTGTTGCCAGGTTTTCCCGCGCATCAAGGCTTCCGTTTGCGCAAAGAAATTGGAAAGAAGCAATGCCTGCTGTTGATCCAGGCGCGCTTTCAATGCCGGAGTTTGGCCGAGCGTCCGCT
>JAHFHJ010000055.1 GCA_023246985.1 Candidatus Omnitrophota bacterium
CCTGTGAAAGAAATTTTTCGAACCGCTAAAATTTATATTCCACAAACGGTCGTCAAATCTTGCAGCCATAATATCCGTAATCAAATTCGCTGTTTCGATCGGGACATCCGCCGGCCGTACCTCCGAGCGCTCTGATACGTTTCGCTTCCCCTGACCCTCGACGTTCCGCGCTTTCGAGCGCTTGGACGCATCTTCGCCTTTGGGATGGGCGGCCGTCAGTGTCTCCACCAATTCAGCGGGAGTTACCCGGGTTTTAAGCTTGAATAAAACTTTATCCTCTTCCCCAGTGGTCCAGAGTTCCCGATGATGCAGCTGACCGTCGAAAACAATGCCGATCGGCGTCGAGAGCGGAACTTCCAGCGCTATAACCTCGTCTTCCGTCAGCGAACGACCCAGCGAATGCTCCCGTAAAGAAATCAGAAGAGCTCTCAAGCTGTTGCCGTGAGCGGAAATGACGATGTTTTCACCGTTCACGATTCGTTTCAGAATTTCGTTGACCAGAAAAGGGTCGACGCGTTCGCGGACGTCCATGAGATTTTCTCCTCCGGGGGCGCGGCCGTTACTGGCCCGGCGCCAGAACGCAAAACGCTGATCTCCAAATTGCTTCTGAACATCATCGCGGCGCCAGCCCTGCAGGAAGCCGTAGCTTTTCTCGCGAAGAGACCGATGAACATCCCGCTTCACGTCTTCCTGACCGATCCCCTTGAGAAATTCGTCAAGGGTCTCAACGGCACGGGACAAAGTCGATGAAAAAGCCGCGTCAAACTCAAGCCCCTTCATCCCCTGTCCTGCGCCGAACGCTTCCTGACGCCCTTTGTCCGTAAGGAGCGAGTTGGCCCAACCGGCCAATTTGTTAGAAACTTTCTCGCTCCAACTTGTCTCACCGTGACGGACTATCAGCACATTCCCAGGGGTCACGCCTCGTTGGACCTCGGGAAACTTGGGCGCGGGTTCGTATTTTGAAAGCTTTGCAAGATCGTTCCCGAGAGAATCCACCACTTTTTCAGCACTCGCCCAGACATCTCTAGAGACCGACCATCCCCCAAGGGACCAATGATTAACAATTTCCAGCAACTGCCTGACGGCGGCTTTCGGGTTGCCATCCTTGCTTTCTTTCTTCGCAATCGCGCGTAATTTCTCGACCATTGTCCCCCAATTCAGACCCAAAGCCGCCATGACATCAGCCGCCCGGGCCGAGGGATGATTTTGGAGCCATTCGTAAATGACCTGTCTTGCCGGATCACCGGTGGGATTTTCTTTATAAAATTTGACAATCTCGTCAATCACGGTTTGATCGTCCTGCGTCAAACGCGCGTCAAATGCTTTGACCATAGCATCAGTAATGCGTTTGACTGTGCTTTTTTTGCTTTCGTTTTCCGTGGTCGCGGCGTCCTTCGACCGCGTCTCCGAACGCGTGGGGGCTTTGCCGCTTTTCTCAGTTTGATCCACCGATCGCAGGATTCCGCGGAACAGCTCATCAAGCCATGCTTGTACCTTCGGATCAAATTTACCCGTTCGATCCCTTAAAACATAACCCAATTGATCGAACACAGGCGACAACGCAATAATCGCCGCCGCACCGAATCCCATAAGCGCCCGCACCGCGGCATGGTCACGGGCATGGTCACGATAATTGTACGCATTCCCAAGCGCGGCGATCAGAGCCGGTATTGAAGATCTATCTTTTTTCTCTCCAAAGAGCTGTATCACGCGCTCCCGATTGAGCCCACTGAATAACCAGGGCTTCTCCAGCACCACTGTCAACCCCAACAATGCCTCAGGAGTAGCCGCGTTTACAAGCACGTTGAGCGCCCTCTCCCGAACATACTCATCCGTACTCCCAAGCAACGCAACACTCTCCGCTACTTGCTTGTCGCGATGTCGATCCAGATACGCCCGCAGTAGCTTCATGATACGCTCCGCCGCTTTAGCCGCCAGCCCCGCCACCCAGGCAATCCCCTTGTTGGCAGATGTTCTCACTTCCGAACGCGCGGCATTCTCTGCTTTTTCTCTTTCTGTCAAAACACGGTCCAATAACCAAAACTGTACCGTTGCATCTTTATGAGCTTGTGCCGAATAGGGTAATGTCGGGGACTCTGAAACGCGAGTTATAGCTTTTCGATCTTTTGTATTTTTTGCGACAGTAACCGCTTCGCCATGCAATTCCTTGAGCGTGCTTATACTGGCCGTTAACAACTTCTCTTCGGCCGCCTTAACTTCAGGGTTTGTGCTTGTTGCTTTTATCGCCTGAATTATTTTCCGGGCTTCCTCGATCCCGATTCCCGGGCTGCTCGTTTCCGGGCGTCCTTCCGCTGCGGCAATCTCTGCTCTCACCCGCTTCGCCCAGCCGTAATCTTTATACGGACCATTGGGATCGAGCACTAGCGCACCCTGATAAGACACACTCACATTTTGAAAAACACCGCTCTTATTGTATAAAGTATCCGCTTGAGTCATGGCGGCAATCAAGGCGCCTCTTCCCGGTCCCCATAATGTCCATTTGGCGCCAAAAGTTCCCGCGGCAATAGCAAACAAAGCCGTATAAATTTCCTGAGCCGATCGAGTCCCTCTGTGAGAGGTCACAACCACATTCCCGAGCTTATGACCGGTTGCCACGGCGGCAATCTCAACTTCTTCTTCCCCCGACTGATTCGGCTTTTGAAGATGGGCATTCTGTAACCCCCTTAAAGTATATTCCTCAACCAGATCGGGCCTTGAAACATCAAAATCATCCCCCATCTGGATCATAGAACCCATAATTTGCTTCGCGGCTTCCCAATGTTCTTCCTTATCCTCGCTGGCCCAATCCTCGACAGAGATAAAACGATCGTATTTTTTGAATAACGCCAATTTGTACTTGGTAAACTCCTCGTTTGTTACCAAACCATCGGCGTTCCTGGCCGCGCTAGGCCCGACATAATACATATCGATCTCTGGGATATACATCTCAGAAGCGGCAATATCCAGGGCATAACGCACATACTTCGCCTCGTTTGCCGGCAAAGCGGCCACGCTCTCGTTCAAAATATCCAGGACTAATTCCAGATCAATAAGCTTTCCGTCCTGAGTGCGCAGTTGCTCAGTCGTAAAACCGGATTCCGCGCCATATTGGGTCTTGATCCCGTTCGCTTTTAATTTTGTCTGATACAGATTAGTCAGTTTGATCCCGATCTTTCGGGCTTCTTCCCATTCAGGGGCGAAAACAAGGATCTGCAATTCCTGAGGAGGAACCGCTGCCAAAAGAATGTCCTTATCTTTCTTCGCAATAAGATTCGGGTCCCTAAACCTTTCCGGAAATCTGCTGCCGTCGCCGATGATTCCTTCTTGGATCAATCCGCTTAAATATTGAACCGCGCCGTGCTTGCCGCCTTCCCAAACCACGGAAAAATTTATGGGAATACTCATCGGCCGAACCGCTTGAGCCAAATGGCGGGTCAGAGCGTATTCATTGTAGCGATAGTTCATCGCTACTTCGGTCGGCACATTCAACGCCTCCGCTAAAGCAAAAGTGGCGGCCATGGATACGCCGATAGAGATCTCCGCGCCTATGTAAGAAAATTGCGGCTTATCTTTTTTTCCAGAGGTCTCCCGAAGCTCTTGATCAATTTCCTTGATCTTTTTAGTGATCCCCGCCGGCCGGGCAACGTTTAACCCCGCCAGTCTGTCCGCCACATTTCTATTAAAAAACTCTATGGCTTCCGCAATGCTGTCATGCGTTCCCGGTTCAAGGATTCCGGCAGAAATGCCGCCCATGACCGAAGCATTTTGGTTAACCACGAGCACGTCATCTCCGTCAGCCGAAGAATTACCTTCCAAAACGACCCCAAAAGAAATGGCGTCCGTGGGCTTCATACCATGCTTTTGATCAAAAAACGCATACATCTTCTTGATTTTGGTATAGGCGGGAACATGCTTACGCGCCCAGGCAATCCTTTCATAAAGGGGCCTTAGCCCTTCCTGAGAAGCATGCGGGCCATATTGCGAAGCCTCTCTGCCTACTTTAGCCATTGCACCGGAAACACCAACACTCGTCCCCTGATCCCTTACTTCCGAACGGGGCTTCTGCGCCTCCACGGCCGCCTCCACAAATGCCGGCGCCGGACGTATCTTCGTGACGCCTTCTCTTGCCCGAATAGACGGCTTAACACCCGCCATGATCGCAATGAGATCAATCAGACGGTTTGAATAACCAAATTCGTTGTCATACCATGTCCGGATCGTCACGAGACTGCCGCCAGTCTTCAGCGACATGACGGTGGTATACTGTCCATTCACAATACTGGACTCGTGGCGCCCGAGAATATCTTTCGCCACCAGATTGCGCTCCGAATAAGCCAAAACTCCTTGGAGCGGACCTTCGGCCGCCGCGCGCAAAAGCCCGTTCACTTCTTCTTTCGTAGTGGCTTTTTCAACGACCATTGCAATGCTGACAAACGAACCGTTGCTGGTCGGCACACGTTCGGCAATCCCATCGCCCTTTCCTTTCAAGGCCGGAATCACCTCTCCGATCGCGGAGGCCGCGCCCGTGGTCGTGGGAATAATGTTGCCCTCTAGCTGACGACCTCTTTGAGGCGCATCAGGACGGAGAACGTTAAGCGTGGATTGATCATTGGTTGCCGCATGGATCGTATCCATGGAAAAAGCATTGATCTTCAAAGCGTCATGGATCACTTTCATCGGAGAAGCTATGGCATTCGTGGTACAAGAAGCGCAGCTGAGCACTTCGTTGAGGTTCCGCGTCAGAACGTCATGATTTACCCCGGGAGCAATGGTGATCACGCCCCCCTTCCCGGGCGCCGTGATAATAACCTTCTTGGCTCCGGCCTGAATATGTTTCCCGGCGTCTTCTTGGGTGGTAAATTTACCCGTCGCTTCAAGTACGATATCCACCCCGAGTCGTGCCCAGGGCAATTTCGCGGGATCTTTTTCGTCGCTAAGACGGATCTTATTTCCACCGTTGACGGTCATCCAGTAGCCGCTCTCATCTTGACCATGCGTCAATGCGACATCCTGCACGTTAGACCTCGCCGCCGATTCAAATTCATTCTGGAGACCTTCGACGAGATTCTTCGGCCCTTTTTCACCGTTCTTCGCGAAATTCAACTGGAGATCGTTCATGGCAACAATCTCTATGTCATAAGGACTTTGCAGCAACGCGCGCATCACATTCACGCCGATACGCCCCAAACCATTGATCGCCACTTTTGTCGTCGCCCGCGCTTCCGATCGCCCGCCGGGCCCAGTTCTGCCTTCGAGTTTGGCGTCGGCGGGTTTTTGGTCCGCGCCGCTCTTGGGCGGCTGCATTAAATGGTCAAAGTCCTTAATAACTTTTTGCTCTTCTGCTGTGAGTCCTTGGGCGGCGGCACGGAAAACGTTTATCAAGCGGCGGAAGAACTTTCTCAAACCCCAAAAATTGATACCCGCCCGAACGATTACAAGAATATCAAAGGCTTGCCACAAGAGAGCGGGGCTTATTCCCCATTGTTTCAAAAGCGGATTCGAAATCACACCCCGGAGTTCTCGAATAGCTTCGCTCAGATCGCCTTCTCGAATGTACGCTATGCAAGACCCAAGCTGACGACTCATCTTAGCAGTCTCGAACTTGTCCACATTCCCCAGGGACTTGCGAATCCCGGCGATCAGCTCAATCGCGGAGGTTAACTTCTCACCGGCATCTGCCGGCATTGCTTCAATAACAGTGAGCGTCTTCTTGGCCTGCGTGATGATATCGGCTTTTGGACTGTCGAGGTTCTCCTTAGTGAAAAACCCTTTAAGCCCTTCGAACGCCTCATCATGCGTGATCGTTTTCTTTTTTAAAGCGGATAAAATTGCTTCGGGCAGCATACCTGCCGCCGTCTCACGCGTTTCCGATCGCCCGCCGAACTTAGCTTCGCCTTTGGATGCGGCGTCGGCAGGTTTTTGACCCGCGCCGCTCTTGGACGGCTGCATAGCACGCGCATAATCACTAAGAATTCTTTCGTTCCCCACTGCGAGTCCCTTGACGACGGCAAGGAAAGCTTTTGTCAGGCCAATGACCCCGCTGAGTAGGACGGATTTTATTTGGGCCGGCCATGTCTTCGCCCGTGCCTCCGAGCGCGCGACTCCTCCGGACGGCGGTTTGATCGTTCGTTTGGGCCGTAGGGACTTAAGAATCTCAGCAACTCCATTCAGAAAGTCCGGGTAATGGTCTATTGCTTTTTCGTTTAGAAAAATCGGGTGCAGACTTATCTTTCCAAGTTCTCGAATGGCTTTGTTCAGATCATTTTGTCGAATGAGCTTTATGATACCCCCAAGCCGCCGGTCTATAATCTTAGCGCCGTCGATGTTCTTCCTCCGCGTGAATTCGGCAACGAAGCCGATCAGACTAATCACGCCAGACATGATCTTTTTATTTTCTTCTAAAACAGATAAAATTGCTTCGGGCTTATCCGCCGCTGTTACACGCGTTTCCGAACGCGTGGGTCCAGGCACATTGCTCGTTAGGAACTTAAACTTAAGAGATTTAAGGGTTTCCTCCAACCTCTGTTTCGCGATGTTCTCCAGGAGTTCCAGGATGCTGTCAGGGCTCACAGTTTCTCTATTTTTGAGTTTTTCGACCATCGCGGAGCATGCCGCGCCAAGGATCCCGCTGACTCCGGCGGATTTCAGTGCGGACTCGACTGCCGCCACTCGCCGGTCGTAAGCGGTCCTCTGGGACGGATCTTCGACAGGATTCCGCGTTTCCGATCGCCCGCCGGGCCCAGCTTCGCCTTCATGCTCCTCTTGGGCTTGCCGGACGGCGTTGATAGGCGTGATCGTCAGGTTTGCTATATCACCGGGACTCATCTTTACGATTTTGCCCGCGTCCCCTTCTCCGATATCTTTCAGAAATCGCAGAGCATTTTCCCCATCGGGCACGATCGGCGTGATTCCGGCTTCGATAAGATTACGCGCCTGCCTCGCCGCGTACGGCTTTGCCGGATCAATAACCGCGCGCCTAACCCCTGCTTCATGCAAAAATTCAGCGGGGATATGCGCGGTGTATGCGCCAATACCCTGCGTGGCTTCCGTTGCGCCGGCAACAATGGTTATCTGAAGACGCACCGCGCGCAGGAACTTTTGCGCGGCCTGGAAACTCGCCGGATCGTCACGAGCAAACAAAGGACTCACATCTTCTCCGGCAAGCGCTCTCTGCCAGGGGCGATAATCAAGGAGACTCACCGCGTGAATAATTTTAACTCCATGTTCCGGATCTACGCCGCGTGCCTTATAGGCGCTCAGGTATTGATCGGGCGACGGCGCGCGCATTGATTTAGTATTAAAGATGGTAACGAGCTTCCGGCCGGACTCCTGCGCGGCCAAAGCGATATTGGCCGCTGAATCCTCACCCGTAGGCGCGTCGGCGTTAGTCGACGCCCGGCCGATAAAACCGCCTTTAAATCCGGCTTTGCCTAATCCGGAAATATTCTTGACATTACCGCCGCCGCCGTAAATGACGTCGACCTGGTCCTCGTTTATCCCCACCGCATTGGCAATAGCCCTGCGGATATACCCCAGACGGAATGCCGCTAATTTTTCCGAAATAGCGACCGTCTTGATCCCCTCGACCGGCTCATACGCCATTTGAATAAGATCTTTGACGTCTTTGGGCTTCAACCCCTTAAACAAAATTCCTATTTCATATTCGATCTCGGCTTTCGTGCTCATTTCCGCGATCATTCGGGATTTCAAGGAATCCAGCCTCTTCTGATAAGTTTCGATATCCGGTGAATCCGCGTCCTCTTTTGCGTCGCTATCAAACAACTTCAGATATTCCCCGAACCGTTCGTCATGGAGATCGAAAAAAGTCTCGCTGACCTTCCTGGCTTCTTGATGCAATTTTCGCCAGGCCTCGTGGGAGCTGTCGTCCCAAGCCACAGTTTGAAACCCGGCTTTAATGGCTTTGAGATCGGTCGGAAACTTTCTCAGTCCCCTGGCGAAATAATCCGTTACTTTTCCGTCTTTGTTTAATGTGACGGGGAAATTACCGAACGCCACAGTAATCTTCTTGGACCCGTCGCCGAGAAATAGCTCCAGCTGTTCTCTGGCGCTTTCCGCGGTTGCGCCCAAAAATTCCTTTGTTTCAGAATGGTTAATAACGACTCGCGGGACATCCGCCACATCCTCGGGCGTAGCATTCGGCCCTATCTGAACCGCTAAACTGATAGGACTATACAAGTAAAAGTTCCTGCCGTTTATCCTGATCTTGTCAATGTTGTCACTGTCGCGCCACATCCGCTCAAGGGCTTCTTCGGCAGTATCCTCGTTTATGAATGAACGCGCGGAAATATCTTTAGCGCTAAATGGTTTATAGTCGCCAAAAATGCCTTTGACAAGCGAAGGCGAAATTCTTATTGATCCTGGTCTTTCCCGCGTTTCCGATCGCCCGCCGGGCCCAGCTCCGCCTTTACGCTGACCTGGAACTCGATCTAGATGATTCGGTTTTGTTGCATCACCACCGGGATTCGTCTTTGGGGTTGGGGTGTAGCCCGTACGCACCCAAGGCGGGCCATACTGATGCGCCCAAGACGACCC
>JAHFHJ010000056.1:0-5518 GCA_023246985.1 Candidatus Omnitrophota bacterium
AAGGTCTGCTTGTCCACCAAGGATTCGGCCTTGTGTTCGGCGCGCTTCTGCCGTTCTCCGCTTATTTTTCACTCCAGCCCACGAACCTCCTGATGGTCTGCGTGGCGCTTTTCATTTTTCTTTTCAACCGCCGCTCGCCGGACAAGACCATTACCAGCGTTTCCGTGAGCGTGTTCGGGATCATCTATGTGGCGTGGTTTTTTTCCTATCTCATCAAGATCAGACTCCTGCCGGAGGGGGCCGCGTGGGTGGCCTATACCATTCTGATCGTGAAGGGGGGGGATGCGGCCGCGTATTTCGTCGGTAAAAAATTCGGGAAAACCAAACTCCTTGAACACGTCAGCCCCAAGAAATCCATCGAAGGCGCTATGGGCCAGATGATGGCGACCCTCGCTCTTTCGGTCGGTTCTATTTTCTACCTTCACGTCTCGCCGATCCATCTTATGATTCTGGGGACCGCGGTCGGGGCGCTGGCGCTTCTGGGGGATCTTGCGGAAAGTCTCATCAAACGGGACGCCGGCGTAAAAGATTCCGGAAATATCCCGGGCCTTGGCGGCATGCTGGATGTGATGGACAGCCTTCTTTTTACGATTCCCGTGGTTTATTTTTATCTAACCATGGTCCTGGGCGTCGAGAGATTATGAAACCTCTTGCGATCCTCGGCTCGACCGGTTCGGTCGGGGAGAACGTCCTCCGCGTGGTCCGCCTCCATCCCGAGCGGTTTTCCGTCAAGGCACTCGCCGTTCATAAGAACATCGAAAAGCTTTACGAACAAGCCGTGGAATTCCGTCCCCAAGGGGTCTGTATCTATGATCCCCCCAAGGCCAAAGAGGCCGCTCCCCGGTTCAAACGGATCGGCATCCGCGTCGTGACCGGAGACGAGGGTCTCCAGGAAGTCGCGACGCTTTCCGGAGTCCGGGAAGTGATCTGCGCCATGGTCGGGGCCGCGGGACTCAAGCCGATCTTTGCCGCGATACACGCAAAAAAGACCGTCGCGATCGCGAATAAAGAACCGCTAGTCATGGCGGGAAAACTCCTTCTGGCCGCGGCGGCCAAGGCCGGGGTTCGGGTCCTTCCGATCGATAGTGAGCATTCCGCGCTCTGGCAGTGTCTTGAAAAACAGGATCCGGCGTTCATTAAAAAACTCATCATCACTTCTTCGGGCGGTCCTTTCCGCGCGAGGAAGGGGTCGCTTGCGAAGATCACGCCCGCGCAGGCGCTCAATCATCCGAAATGGAAAATGGGCCCCAAGATCACGATCGATTCCGCAACGATGATGAATAAGGGTCTTGAAGTGATCGAAGCCGCGAATCTTTTTCACGTGCCGGCGGAGAAGATCGATGTTTTGATCCATCCGGAGGCGATCGTGCACGCCTTGGTCGAATTTGTGGACGGCTCCCATTTCGCGCACCTCGGCGTGACGGATATGCGGCTTCCGATCCAATACGCTCTCAGCTATCCCGAAAGATTGGAGGACGCGCTGCCGCGTCTTGATCTGACGCGTCTTCAAGCGCTTCATTTTGAAAAGCCGGATCGCAGGCGTTTTCCGTGTTTGGACCTCGGCTATGCCGCGAGCAAGATCGGCGGAACCATGCCGACCGTGCTCAATGCGGCTAACGAAATTGCGGTGGCGGCATTTCTGGCCGGACGCGCCGGATTTCTTGGGATTCCGAAAATCATCGAAAAGACCATGAGCGCGCACCGCCTGGTCCGTCAACCGTCCCTGGCCGATATCTTTGCGGCGGATGCCTGGGCCCGGGAGACTGCCGAGGGGCTTTTATGAATTCCCTTATTTCGCTTTTGCCCGCGCTTATCGTTTTCGGCGTGCTCGTCATCGTACACGAATTCGGGCATTTCATGGCTTGCCGCATGTCCAAGGTCCGCGTCGAGAAATTTTCGATCGGTTTCGGGCCGGAAATTTTCCATTGGCAGTCCGGGGAGACGCGTTTCTCGCTTTCGCTTTTTCCGCTCGGAGGTTTCGTGAGCCCGGCCGGAGAGGAAGCTTCCAAAATCGGACCCGAAGGACCCAAGCCGGGGGATTTTCTGGCGGCGCCGGTCCTTTCGCGCATCTTGATTGTCATGGCCGGCGTCGCGATGAATTATGTTCTCGCGTTCCTGGTGTTTTGGGCCGTCTTCATGATGGGGCGCCCCATGCCGGGCACCGTGGTCGGCGGTTTTGTGAAGGGATATCCCGCGGAGGCCGGCCGTTTGAAAATGAACGACAAAATCCTGCAGGTGAACGGCGAGACGGTTGCGAACTGGAAGGATATTCTGGACCGGTTCGATCAGGCGCCGGGCACCGCGATCGAACTGAGCGTTGAGCGGCCGCGCGAAAACGCGCCGCCGGAGTTTTTAACGGTTCAAATCAAGCCCAAGATCGAAGACGCGAAGGATCTTTTTGGAAAAAAAGTTCGGATGCGGCGCATCGGTATCACGCCGGATCCGAAATCATTCGTATTGGAGCGTTACGGCGTCTGGCCCGCGCTCGAAAAAGCATGGGAACTAGAAGTCTCTCAGACGGTGCTGACCCATCAGGCCCTTTTTTATCTGATCACGGGGCAGGTGTCCCCCAAGAACCTGATGGGGCCGCTGGGTATTATTCAGATAAGCGGCCAAGCGGCCAAGGCGGGGACCGCGGCGCTTCTCCAGCTCTTGGCGGTTCTGAGCGTGTCGCTCGCGGTGATCAATCTTTTCCCGCTTCCGGCCCTGGACGGAGGGCATCTGGTATTTCTTCTGATCGAACTCGTGACGCGCAAGCGCGTCAGCCCCGCGCTGCAGGAGAAGATTACCACCGGCGGCTTTATTTTGTTGATGGCTCTCATGGCGTTCGTCCTTTATAATGACTTCGTCAATCTTCAAATTTTGGGTAAAATAAAAAATATTCTTCACCGGATAAAATAAACGGCGCAACGCTCAACGGTCAACGAAAGACGTTGTGCTTTGCGCGTCGTGCGTAGGACGATAAAATGCGCTGGACGCGGACGCTTATTCCAAGCCTCAGAAATATCCCTAAAGACGCCGAAGCCATCAGCCACCAGCTCGCGCTTCGGGCCGGATTGATCCGTCAGCTTTCTTCCGGCGTTTACAGCTATTTGCCGCTCGGATTCCGGGTACTTCAGAAGATCATCGGGATCATTCGCGAAGAGATGAACCGCGCCGGCGCAAGCGAAGTGCTTTTACCCGCGCTCCACCCGGCCGAGATCTGGAAAAAGTCGGGTCGTTACGAGACGCTGGGCGAAGACAAAATCTCTTTCAAGAACCGCGCGGGGCATGAATTCGTCCTCGGTCCCACGCACGAGGAGATCATCACCGGTCTTGTGGGCGCGAGCGTCAAATCTTTCCGCGATCTGCCGCTCAATCTCTATCAGATCCAGACAAAGTTCCGCGATGAGGCGCGCCCGCGTTTTGGCGTGATCCGTACCAAAGAATTTATCATGAAGGACGCCTACAGTTTTGACGTCGATGAAAAGGGGCTGGACGCGCATTATCAGAAAATGTATGACGCGTATCACCGGATCTTCACGCGCTGCGGCCTGAAATTCCAGGTCGTGAACGCGGACACCGGGGTGATGGGCGGGAAGATGAGTCAGGAGTTCATGGTGATCTGTCCTTATGGCGAGGACCGCGTTGCGAGTTCGGAGGACGGTTATCTCGCAAGTCAGGACATCGCGGAGCGGGCAAAGCCCGCAGGCCCTCGACCACAGACTCCCGACCACAAACCCGAAGTATTTGACACGCCCCATTTACGAACGATTGAGGAAATTTCTCATCAATTTAAGATCGATCCGGCGCGGATGATCAAGACGCTCATTTATAAGGCGGATGGAAAGCCCGTGGCCGTGCTGGTGACCGGAAATAGCGAGGTTAACGAGAGCAAGCTGAGAAAGTTGATCGGCGCCAAGGAACTTCGCCAGGCGGACGGGCGCGAGATCCTGGAAGCGACGGGCGCGCCGGTCGGGTTCGCGGGTCCCGTGGGGCTCAAGATCCCGATCTATGCCGATTGGGATATTCTTGAGATCGCCGATGCGGTGACGGGCGCGAACCAAAAGGACAAACACGTGAAGGGCGTTGCGATCGGCCGTGATTTTACGCCGACGGCCGCGGGAGATATTCGCTTTGTGAAGGACGGCGATCTCGCGCCGGACGGGAAAAGCAAACTCGCGCTTGCGACCAGCATGGAAATCGGCCACATCTTCAAGCTCGGCACCCGTTATTCGGAATCCATCGGCGCTTATTTTCTGGACGAAAAAGGCGAACGCAAACCCGCCATCATGGGCTGTTACGGGATCGGAGTGAACCGCATTCTTGCGGCGACGATCGAACAGCATCATGACCTCAAAGGCATCCAATGGCCCGAAGCTCTTGCGCCGTTCGCGGCGGAGGTCATGACCGTCAATCACGGCGATGAAAAAGTGCGTACCGCGGCCGAAAAAATCTATGATGAACTTACAAAAGCCGGCAAGGAAGTCCTTTTTGACGATCGTGACGAGCGCGCGGGCGTGAAATTCAACGACGCGGACCTTATCGGCATTCCCGCGCAGATCATTGTCGGCGAACGGAACTTGAAAGAGGGCAAAGTCGAGATCAAGAACCGCCGGACCGGCGCGACGAAACTGGTGGCTCTGGAATCAGTGATAAGCGGTAAGTTGTAAGCAGTTCGCCTTGCGCTGGTGTTTTTTACTTATCCCTTATCGCTTACTCCTTATCACTTTATGAATTGGCCCAAGAAATTCATCCACATCGATATGGACGCGTTCTTTGCCGCGGTCGAGCAAAGAGATGATCCCTCACTCAAAGGCAAGCCCGTCATCGTGGGCGGGAACCCCCATAGCCGCAGCGTCGTGAGCACCTGTTCTTATGAGGCGCGGAAATTCGGCGTCCATTCCGGCATGCCGGCCTCACAGGCCAGGCGCCTTTGTCCCGAAGGCATTTTCCTCCATCCCGATTTCGGGAAATACGGCGCCGCGTCTAAAACCATAATGTCTATTTTTCACTCCTACACGCCGCTCGTTGAACAGGTTTCTCTGGATGAAGCCTATCTCGACGTTACCGAGAACCTTTTGCGTCTTGAAGATCCCGTCAAGCTTGCGGCGTTGATCAAACAGCACATTTTTGCGGCCACCCGTTTGACGGCCTCGGCCGGCGTCGCGCCGGCCATGTTCCTGGCGAAGATCGCCTCCGACATGAAAAAACCGGACGGATTGACCGCGGTCTATCCCGGCCAAGTGCTCGATTTTCTCAAAGACCTTCCGGTGAGAAAGATTCCGGGCGTCGGACCGCGCACGGAAGAAATCCTTGAGGGTATGACGCTTCATACTTGCGGGGATATCTGGGGAGTGAAACCGCAGGATCTTACGGCGAAATTGGGGAAGTGGGGGCTTGAGCTTTTTCATAAAGCGCGGGGGGAAGAAAACCGCGAGGTGGATCCGCATTGGGAGCGCGCGCAGCTAAGCGCCGAGGAAACTTTTTCGAAAGACGTTACGGACATGCCGTGGCTGAAACGCAAGCTCGCACAGCT
>JAHFHJ010000056.1:5618-8494 GCA_023246985.1 Candidatus Omnitrophota bacterium
TCCCGAACTTACCTTCGCCACGATGGATCACAATGTTCCTACGGTCGACCGCTTTAACATCCAAGACCTCATTGCCAAAGCGCAAATCGAGGCGCTGACCCAAAACTGCAAGGAATTCGGCATCACGCTTTATGATCTCCATAGCGACAAACAGGGCGTGGTCCACATTGTGGGCCCTGAGCTCGGGATCACGCTCCCCGGTACGACGATCGTCTGCGGGGATTCCCATACCGCGACGCACGGCGCTTTCGGCGCGCTGGCTTTCGGGATCGGAACTTCGGAAGTGGAGCATGTGCTCGCGACGCAATGCCTTTTACAAAAAAAGCCCAAGACCTTTCAAGTGGAGTTTACGGGAAAGTTAAAGAATTCCGTGTCGGCCAAGGATATGGCGCTCAAACTGATCGGCAGGATCGGCGCCGCGGGCGGGACGGGCTATGCGATCGAATATCGCGGCGAAGCGGTTCGCGCTCTTTCAATGGAAGCGCGCATGACGATTTGCAACATGACGATCGAAGCCGGAGCCCGCGCGGGGATGATCGCGCCGGATGACGTCACTTTCCGTTATATCACCGAAGGAGACCGGCCGTTCGCGCCGAAGGGGAAGGATCTCGAGAAGTCGTTAGCTTACTGGAAAACTCTTTTTACCGATCCGAAGGCGAAGTTCGACAAAGAACTCGTGATCGATGCCTCAAAAATCGCGCCGCAGGTGACTTGGGGCACAAGCCCGGGTATGGTCGTGGATGTGGATGGACGCGTGCCGGAGCCGGACAAAGTTCCCGGCTACAGTAAGGCGGACGCCGAACAAGCCTTGAGCTATATGGGGCTGAGGGCCGGGATGGCGATCACGGATATCAAGATCGATACGGTTTTTATCGGAAGCTGCACGAACGGCCGCATTGAGGACCTGCGCGCCGCGGCAAAATATCTTAAAGGACATAAAATCGCCCCAACCGTTCGCGTGCTCGTGGTGCCGGGATCGCAGCAGGTCAAAAAACAGGCGGAAGAGGAAGGTTTGGACAAAATCTTTTGGGCTTCGGGATGCGAATGGCGCGATTCCGGATGCAGCATGTGTCTCGCCATGAATCCGGATCAGCTCAAGCCGGAGGAACGATGCGCCTCCACCTCCAATCGTAACTTTGAAGGCCGGCAGGGCAAGGGCGGTCGCACGCATCTCGTCGGCGCCGAAATGGCGGCTGCGGCGGCCGTCGCCGGACACTTTGTGGACATCCGGGAGCTGAAAATATAAATCCGAAATCCGAATCTCCGATCAAAATAACCAAAAAGCAGTAACCAAAGAATAATCCATCACCAAGATACTTTTGAAGGAGCGAATGCATGAAAGCTTTCAAGGATTTCAGAGGGGTAATCTTGCCGCTCGATCGCGCGAATGTGGATACGGACGCGATCATTCCCAAGCAGTTCCTTAAGTCCGTTGCCCGTACGGGGTTCGGGAAATCGCTTTTCTATGATTGGCGCTATCTTCCCGGCGAAAAACAAAATCCTCAATTTGTTCTGAATCAAAAAACGTATCAAAACGCGATGATCCTTGTGACGCGTAACAATTTTGGATGCGGATCCAGCCGCGAGCACGCCGTGTGGGCTATCTGCCAGTATGGTTTCCGGGTTGTGATTGCCCCTTGGGCCGGAGAAGGGAAAGACCGGACCCCCGGGTTTGCCGATATTTTTCGAAACAACAGCGTCAAGAACGGTCTTTTGACCCTGGAACTTTCTCCAGAAGATGTTGAAAAAATCTTTCGGGCGGTCCAGCAATTTCCGGGGCTTGAAGCGACGGTTCATCTGGGCGAGCAGACCGTGACGTTGCATACGACCCCCCCCGCCCTTTTTCGTTTTGAGATAGATCCTTCCGTTAAAGACCGTTTTCTCCAGGGTCTTGATGATATTGGCATGACCCTCAAGGAAGCATCCGCGATCCAGGATTTTGAATCGCGTCATTCAGTTCAGCTATCCCGACTTTAATTTTCTTTTCATGAACGGTAGTCGGGATTGTCCCGATTTCAACTCCGTTGAAATAGATAGGTATTGGGACTATCCCGACTTTAATTTTCTTTTCATGAACGGTAGTCGGGATTGTCCCGATTTCAACTCCGTTGAAATAGATAGGTATTGGGACTATCCCGACTTTAATTTTCTTTTTATTCACGATAGTCGAAATTGTCCCATCCCGCCCCATGGGCGGGATGATATTGGGACTACCCTGATAAGAGAGCCTGCCCCGGTCTTGTTTTAAGCGATTTATTGTAAAGTAAAGCGGAAAAAGAGCCGTAACCCTAACGATTCATAGGATATCTTTTTCTGTCCCAATACTTATCATCCCGCCAGAGGCGGGATGGGGCTGTCCAAACTACCGTCATGGAAAAGAAATGAAAAGTTTGGGCTGTCCCAATACTTATCAATTTCAGAGAATCTGAAATTGGGGCTGTCCAAACTACCATCATGGAAAAGAAATGAAAAGTTTGGGCTGTCCCGATACTTATCATCCCGCCTCTTGCGGGATGGGGCAATTCTGGCTACCATCATGGAAAAGAAATAAAAAGTTTGGGCTGTCCCAATACTTATCATCCTGCCTCTGGCGGGATGGGACAATCCTGACTACCATTTAGAAAAAGAAAAAAAAGTCAGGGCTGTCCCATGGAACCTTTTGAGAGGGTTTGAATATGGAAGCGCTCAAAGAAAAAAAGATCAAGATCGTTCGCCTGGACGCGCAAGGCGCTACCTCGGTCGTAGCCCCTCCGTCAAAAAAGAAGGATCACGCGTTCCTTGCTTTTTTTACGGGAGCCGATTTCCCGCGAACCTCTGTAAAATCATTTCCGGTTTTGAAGCGGGAAGCTTTTGTTGCGGACCTCGTCGCTTCGGCG
>JAHFHJ010000168.1 GCA_023246985.1 Candidatus Omnitrophota bacterium
TCTCAGCCGGCTGGTGGAGCATTATGGCTGGGAAAAACTTGGGGGCATGATCAAGATCCGGTGTTTCAATTTTGATCCCAGTATCAAATCCAGCCTGACATTTCTCCGAAAAACTCCCTGGGCCCGGGACAAGGTCGAAGCTCTTTACAAGAGGGTTCATAAAAAAATCCATGCGGAATTAAAACCGCCCGGGAAAGAAAACCCGTGAAACGCCGCGACGGCTCCGGCCGAAAGAGGATCCTTTATCTTGCCTCTCGATCCTCCCGGAGACGGGAATTCCTTGCGGCTATGAAAGTCCCGTTCCGAGTGGTTCGCAGCGCCTACCGGGAGCGCAGGTGCCGGAAAACCGTTCCGGAGATCCTTTGCGTGCGTCATGCCGTCGGAAAAGCCCAAAAAGCCGTGCTTCCCCGGGCCGCGCGTTTCGTGCTTGGCGGCGATACGATCGTTTGGCATGAGGGGCACGGACTCGGCAAACCCAAAACGAGGGCGGAAGCTCTGCGCATGTTGCGCCGTCTTGCCGGAAGAAAACACGAGGTCTATACGGGGCTCGCGATCTTGGATCGGAAGGCAAAGCGCTTGCTGACCGGATGCGTAAAGACCGAGGTGTGGATGAAATCTGTTTCGGATGCCTGGCTTCAGAATTATGTGGAGGCCATTCATCCGTTTGATAAGGCCGGGGCTTATGCGATCCAGGCGAGGCTCAAGATCGTGCGTAAAATTCGGGGCTCTTACTCGAATGTCGTGGGCTTGCCCAAGGAATTGCTGCGGAGGATGCTCAAAGCAATGGAAAAAGAGACCGATGTTTGATAAAAGATGAGACCTGAATACGAACTCCAAGCACCGATTGAAATTGAAAACCGACAATTTCAACCGTAACAACATCATCGAGGTTTAAAGGATGAAGCGGGCGTTTTGGGTTTTGATGGTTTGGGCATGGGGGATCGCGCACGGGATGGTCCCCGGTTTCGCCGCGACTTCCCAGCGAGATACGGAACCCGAAGACTATGAGCTTCTCCGGGAGATCATTACGACCGAGTTCACCGGCCAAGCCCCGCATGAATGGGGGGAATCGGTCTCCGGGGTGAAGACCCGCCTCAAGACCGACGAAAAAGTTCTGGCGATCGGCGTGGACGCCTGCGATCTGATGGGGAAAGGCGAAGACGCAAAGCTGATCAAGTTTTTTACGGCCGAAAATATTCCCGCGACACTTTTCGTTTGCGGGGAATGGATTGATAAGAACGGTGTTGTCCTGAAAAAACTTGCCGCCAATCCCATTTTTGAGATCGCGAATCAGGGAGTGTCGCGCAAGGCGGGCTCGGTGAACGGAAAATCCGCGGGAAGCGTGGCGGGGACCGGGAATGTCGCGGAACTCTTCACGGAGATCGAACGGAACGCGCGGAAGATCGAGGCCGTCACCGGAGTCCTGCCGCAGTATTATCACGCCGGAGGCGGTTATTATGATGAAGTCGCGGTGCGCATCGTCAAGGCACTTGGCTATGAAGCGCTGGGTTCTTTTATTCGATGGCCCCGGGGCGCGAGGCTTGAGAAGAAGCAAGTTCTGGAGGCCCTTATGAATCCCGCCTCAGGCGCTATCGCAATCCTCGGCGGCGTTTCGCTTCAGGCATCCTTTACCGACGGCGTGATCGAAGCCGTGTCTCAACTCCGGTCCAAGGGCTACAAGTTCGTCAAAGTTTCCGATTATCCGCTGGAATGAAAATTTTTTTCACCCTTCTTTAAGAATCCCATAATCTAAATCTTTAAAGAAACCGTTCATTTCCCAAAATGTTTTGCTACAATACGAAATCATTTACCTCCGAGGGCCCTATGGAATCGATACGAACTGAGATCGCGGTGATCGGCGCGGGACCGGGCGGTTATACGGCGGCGTTCTACGGCGCGGCGCTTGGCAAAAAAGTCATTTTGATCGAGCAAGAAAAACGCCTCGGCGGCGCATGTCTCAATCGCGGCTGCATATCTTCCAAAGCTCTTCTTCATATCGCAAAACTCATCCGTGAAACAGCCGATGCCGGAACATGGGGCGTGACATTCCCAAAGCCGGTAATCCATCTCGATTCCTTGCGCGCCTGGAAGGATTCCGTGCTTGAAAAGCTTGGGCAGGGGATCGCGAACTTGGCCGGCCGGCGTAATGTTCAAGTGATCGCGGGCCGCGCGGCATTCGAAGATCCAAAAACTTTGCGCGTCGAAACCGCCGAGGGCGTCCGACAAATCTCGTTTGACCAAGCTATCATCGCGACGGGCTCGCGCGCCGTGCTGCCGCCCATGTTCGATCTTAAGGATGACCGCGTCATGACCTCGACAGAAGCCTTAGCGCTCGGGGATATTCCGGGGAAACTCCTCGTGATCGGCGGCGGATACATTGGCATGGAGCTTGGCACGGTCTACGCCGCGCTGGGGAGTGAGGTGACAGTCGCCGAAGCCATGAGCGGCATTCTCCCCGGCGCCGATAGAGACCTGGCGCGTTTTGTCCAGGAGCGGGCATCGCAGATCTTTAAAGAGATTCGTTTGGATGCTAAAGTTGTGGCGCTGAAATCCCGGCCTGCGAAGACGAGACCCGCAAGGTTTCGCAAGCGTGCCGGGATCACAAAATCCCAGCCGGAGGGGATCGAAGTCAAGATGACCCTCGGCGGTGAGACAAGGGATGAAATCTTCGACCGCGTACTCGTCTCGATCGGTAGAATGCCGAACAGCCAAGGGTTAGGTCTCGAGAAAATCCAAATGAAGGTGAACGAAAAAGGTTTTATTCTGGTCGACAGAAACCAACAGACCGCCGTGAAGGATATTTACGCCATCGGGGATGTTACCGGCGGAGCGCTCCTTG
>JAHFHJ010000005.1:0-4615 GCA_023246985.1 Candidatus Omnitrophota bacterium
AACCCCGGCGGATTGTCCCAAGCCGGAAGCACGGACATATTCGACAAATTCGTCAGGCGGCACATAACCGTTCATGCGAAGACCTTTAACCTCGCGTCCTTTTTCATCCAGAAAAACAATCGTCGGAACACCGAGTACTTCGAACCGGCTTATCACGGCGCGAGCCGCTTCCGTATCGACTGAGGTGGCATCGACTTTGATCTTGCGGAAATTTTGAATCGCCGCGATAACGCTTGGCGAAGAATAGGTGAACTGATCCAACTCATGGCACGGAATGCACCAATCCGCGTAAAAATCGAGGATCACGGGCTGCCCTGCGGCTTGGGCCTCCTCAAGGATCCCGACGCGATAAGATTCCCACGCAAGCTTGCTTTGGGGTGTTATAAAAAATAAAATCCCGAACGCCACTGCAAAAGTTCCGAGGATCCGCTGTGCGGCGAAAAATCCTTTGGTTTTTCGGGACGATCCTTCGATCCAGCCCAGATAAAGACCGCCCGCCACTAACGCACCCGGCACGATCCATTTCAGAAATGGCCCTTTGAATGCGATCGTGACATAAAAGATCCCGAAAGTGAGAAGGACGGTCCCCATCAGCCGTTCGAACCAGACAAGCCATGGCCCTGCCTTAGGCAGTTTCGCGAGAAGCCCGGAATAGGTCCCGAGTATCAGGTACGGAAGTCCGAGTCCGAGTGCCATCACAAAGAAAAGCGAAAATCCGAAAATTACGTTCTGCTGCGCGCTCACAAACGTCAAAAGCGCCAACACCGCGGGTCCCATGCACGGCGCCGCAATGATCCCGACAAGAAGACCTGAAATAAAAAAACCGAGAAAAGTCCCCTTGGCCGCAGTCCGGTGAGACGGCATGAGCCATGAAGGCAAACGGAATTGATAAAGCCCGAGCATGCTGAAGGCAAGGCCGATTACGAGGAGCCCCGCCGCGAGCTGAACCCAGAAATTCTGAAGCCATTGCCCAAAAAAATTCCCGGTCGCAGCCGCCACAAGCCCCATCACGCTGTACATGGTCACCATCCCGAGGACATATGCCAGCGCTTTGGAGAAGGCATGCCGGCGCGTCTCGCCTGCGGAACTCTTAAAAAGCGAAATCGTGATGGAAAGCATGGGATAGATGCACGGCGTAAGATTTAGTCCGAGGCCCAGAAAAAAAACGCTTATGAAAATAAAAGGTGAATCGTTAAAACCGGTCATTTTAAATCTCCGAGCTCCCAGCTCCGGCAACCCCCGGTGTTCGACTTCGCACCCACCAAACTGAACACCGGGGGTTGTTGAGGAAGACGATTTTTAAAACAAACTTGTTGGGAAATCGATTTTGGGCGCGTCCTTTTTCATTAGAAATCTTTCGGTCGCCTGCTTCCAGTTGACCGGGATCTCGTAGGTTTTGAAATCCCAGGTCGAGGTAAAATAGATCTTCCCCTCCCGGCAGCCGTATTCATACACATTCTTTGTGAGGCGAACATCATCCAGACAATACTTCTTAAGCTCCTCCAAGCGGCCTTCCTTAAAAAGCGCGAGAGCCTCGGCGCCATCGCCGGATTTCCCTTCTTGAATCGTCGCGCGCGCCACGCTGTCGAGACTCGCTCGATGCCCGCGCGCGGTTTCAATCGCTTCCAAAAGGTCCAGCACAGGGAACTGATCGACGGATTTAAAGAGATACGGTTGAAGCACCGGCATATCGAACCGCCGGATATTGAATCCGATGAGAAGATCCGCGATCTGAAGTCTTTGATCGAACTTCATCATATCTTTTTCTTCATAAGACGAATACTCGCTCGTCAGATAGTCGTACACGCAGGCCACCGACACCTTGAGTTTCGAAAGACTCATCGCCTTCGACCTTCCGATCTCTTTGAATGATTTCTGCGTCTCGATGTCCAGCACGAGAATATTCTTTTTTTCTTGCATCATCACTCCCCGATAAGCTCCCGAAGGTTCTTGATCACGGTTACGAAATCCCGGTGGTCCTGAGACAAAGTTTTATGCCGGTCCGAGCGGTCAAGCCAAATGGCCCGGATGCCCGCTAAATGCGCGCCGCGGACATCGTCTTCCAGGCTGTCACCCACATGAAGGGCCTCCTCAGCCCGGACATTTGCATGCCTTAAAGCTTCCGCAAAAATCTTTGGGTTCGGTTTGGCCGCACCGAAAAGCGCCGAGATAACCTTGAAGTCAAAATACTTGTCGATCCCGAGTCCCTTGCATAATTTCAAAAGACGGCTGTCCCAATTCGACACCATCCCGAGGGTGAATTTTTTCTTCTTAAGCGACCGAAGGACTTTTTCAACTTCCGGATACAATTTCCAAACGGCCGGCTCGGCAAAAAGATCATGCAACTCATCAAAAAAAGGATCGAACGCCCCGAGACCCCGGAAATCCCTGAACACCGCCGTCACGATCTTGCGCCAGAATTCTTTCTCGATCTTTTCATCCGAATGACCGCGCAGGTCCCCGATCCTGTCGTGCTCGCTCCAAACCCGTCGGAACGCGTCTTCGACTTCCTCCCCGCTTACTTTACAGCCATGCCGTGCCGCAACGGTGCTGTAATAATATCCCACGGACGGATAAGGATGGAAAAGCGTTCCTCCTGCGTCAAGCAGGATCGCCCTCGTTCCCGCGGGGATCTTATTGATTCTGGTCACTGGAATTTTCTCCGCCGCCACCGCCGAATTTTTGCGCAAGCATTTGTCCGAGAGCAGGAAGTGCCTGCGCGATGCCTCCCTGATTTTGGGCGTTCGGATCCTGCCCCATCGCCGCCGCGGTCTGAGGACTCATGGACATACCGCTTCCCATCGACGACATCCCCAGGGGAGAAAAGTTGCTCCCGCTTTCGGAAGTCTTGCGTTTGGCATCCATATTCCGGATCGCTTCCTGGATATCCCGATTCCCGTAATCGAACTCACGGGCCTTAACATAGGCTTCTTTGGCTTCGTCAAAAAATCCCTGTTCCTCATAGACCGATCCGATCTGAAGCCAGGAGCTGCAAATCAGATAAGCGTCCTTTTCCGGGTCACAAAGGCGGATCGCTTTGCGGAGTTCTTCACGCGCGCGCTCCATCTGCCCCTGCCTTTTATAAACCACCCCGAGGTTATAATGCGCGACCTTGTCTTGGGAACGGATCATGAGCGTTTTTTCTAGCGCGTCGCGGCTCTTCATAAGCCATTCCTGATACTGGCCTCCCTTTTGGGTACGGGTCCGGTCAAAAAGTGTCGCATAAACATTCGAGATCCGGTAATAAAGATCCGCGTTCCCGGGATCTTTACCGAGTTCCCGGTGGAGTTCCCGCTCCATACCGAAAAGTTCCGCATCCGTTTTGTCGGAGAGATCTTCTCCTATCGAATCTTTCATCTTCGTCGGATCTTCGGCGGCATCAGCGTCATAGGCATGAACCGGGGATATCGAAAAACAAAGAACCAGGATTGTGAGAGAAGGCCATGCAACGCGCTTAAAGACCACGAAATTTCTCGAGACCCGGCGGAGGTCCGGATAGTTTGAAGCGCGCGATGCGGCGGATAAGAAGGCGATGCTTTTCGCCTTCTACGTAATCAATGCTCACGACCTGTCCGGAGCGAAGATCCTGGAGTTTTTCGATCTTGCTTAGGCCCGTCTGATGATCGACGTGAAAAGTCATGCGCCGGATCTCTTCGGTGGCGGGATGTCTGAAATCTACATCAAGACTGGACCCGTCCTCCGCCACCTTGACCACGTGAGCAGAAAGGGTCTTCATCGTTGTCTCTGCGGCAGAAGCGGAAAACGGTGAAATTAAAAATGTCCCCAAAATAAGCAGGGAGACAGGCGGATTTTTCGGAAACAGGCGGATTTTTCTGAAAAAAGGACCGGCACCTTTTCCTGCGGAAAAAGAGCCGGTCCCTCCGAAATGGTGCCTGTCTCCTTTTTCTATCATCTTATCCACAACAACAGGACTTTGGCTTCAGGGACTGCAAAGCCTTTTCATAATCCGGAGGGGTCGTGATCTCTTTCACATATTCGACATACTGGATCTTGTCGTCGGTCCCGATCACAAAGATCGCGCGAGACAAGAGTTTTAATTCTTTGATGAGAACGCCGTACGCGTTGCCAAACGAAGCTTCCTGATAGTCCGAGAGCATCTGAATTTTGTCCGCGCTCGCGAGACCGCACCATCTTCCCTGAGCGAACGGAAGGTCCATGCTGACGGTCAGCACCACAATGCCCGCCGGAAACTTCGACGCTTCCTGATTAAAACGCTTGGTCTGAAGATCACAAACCGGCGTATCGATCGAAGGCACCACGCTGATAAGACGCGTCTTCCCTTTGGAAGAAGCCAGCGTCACAGGCTTCAAAGCCGTATCCACGACTTTGAAATCCGGCGCCTCATCTCCCGTTTTGAGTTCCGGCCCGACAAGCGTCAGGGGATTGCCCTTAAAAGTCACTGCATTCTTCCGTTCTTGCGCCATGGGATGTTCCTCCCTGAAAAAGGTTGTTAGAAATTCTTTTTGCGGGATTGGGAATAAGTGGCTGTAACAACCGTATGAATGCCGCCACGCACGAAGAAATCAGCCTCAATCGTCATATGGCGGGGCTTGGCCGCTTTCACCAGATCGTCCAGGATCTTGTTGGTGACCGC
>JAHFHJ010000005.1:4715-22128 GCA_023246985.1 Candidatus Omnitrophota bacterium
ATTGCCCCAATTTCAACTTCGTTGAAATTGATCGGTATTGGGACTAATATACTCCTGCACGCGTTTTGGACTTTGAATCTGTCAGGAGGCATCATGGATATTCGCACCCGCGCGGTCCTCACCGGCACCGCCAAAGATTCTCAATATAATTCCGTCATCACCCCGATCTATCCGACCTCGACTTTCCGGTTTGAGGAACTGGGTAAGCACAAAGGCTATGATTACACTCGTAGCGGCAACCCGACGCGCGCGGCCCTGGAGGAGAATATCGCGGCTTTGGAAGGCGGCCTTGGAGCCGCGGCCACCGCGACCGGCATGGCGGCCATCGCGACCGTCCTCTTTCTGCTGGAGCCAGGCGACCATGTGGTCACCGGTCATGACATTTACGGCGGTACTTACCGGCTTTTCAAAGATGTGTTTGCAAAACGTAGAATCTCATTCTCATTCGTTGACATGATGGACCCTGAGGCGATCAAAAAAGCGATGCGCCCGAAAACCCGGCTGATCTGGATCGAAACCCCCTCCAATCCCTTGCTTCATATCGTGGACCTTGAGGCCGTGATCGGCCTCGCGAAAAATAAAAAGGCTTGGGCCGTGGTCGACAACACTTTCCTCTCGCCTTATTTTCAGCGGCCTTTTGAATTCGGCGCGGACATTGTCGTGCACTCCACCACGAAGTACCTGAATGGACATAGCGATGTGGTGGGCGGCGCGATTGTGTTTAATAACGCGAAGCTCGGAGAGAAGGTCCGGTTCTATGTAAACGCCTTGGGCGTGAGCGAATCGCCGTTCGACGCGTGGCTGGTCTTGCGCGGCGTCAAAACCCTGCCCCAGCGCATGGAAGCCCATCAGAAAAACGCCCTGAAGATCGCTTCATTCCTCGAGGGGCACCCTCGTGTGAAAAAAGTTTATTACGCGGGGCTTGAGAGCCATCCTCAGCAGGATCTGATCAAAAAACAAATGAAAGGGTTTGGCGGCATGCTCGCGTTCGAGCTCGACATAAAAAAAGTCCCGCTCAAAATCTTTTTCAAGAAGATGAAGCTCTTCCAACTGGCAGAATCTTTGGGGGGCGTGGAATCCCTGATCGAACATCCCTGGAGCATGAGCCATGCTTCGATGGGACCGGAAGGGCTCAAGGCCTCCGGGATCACCAAGGAAACCGTCCGCATTTCCGCCGGCATCGAAAGCCCGGAGGATCTGATCGCGGATTTGAAAAACGCCCTCGGAAAGTAAATAAAAGGGACAGGCTACATTATAGGGAAAAGTAGCCTGTCCCTTTTATTTTGTGATAACGAAGATGGCGTTCTGGGCGAAGAGGTTGGGAAGGACGCGAACCGGTCCTTGGGAGTCCAGAAAATGCGCGCCGAGGATCTTGTAGCCTTTGAGCCGGCAGAAGGAACGGAAATCCTTGATGGAAAGAAAACGCAAGTTCGGCGTGCTGTACCATTCGTAAGGAAGCGAGGAAGCGATCGGAGCCCGGCCCCCAAAGAACATAAGAGTACGGGCTTCAAGATGCGCGAAATTCGGAAACCCGATAATGGCCTTTTTTCCTACCCGGAGCGCCTCCGAGATCACAGTCTCTACCCGTTTGACTTCCTGCAAGCTTTGGTTGAGGATCACATAATCGAATGACTGGTCGGGGTAGTACGGAAGACCGCTGTCGATATCGCTATGAAAAACGCTCAGGCCTTTCTCGACACAAGCATGGATGGCGTCATTGTTGAGTTCAACCCCTTGGGCTTTTACATTCCGCCGCTCGACGAGCAGATGAAGAAGATCCCCGTTCCCGCAACCAAGATCCAGAACCTTGGAGCCCGGCTCCACGATCTCGGCAATGATCTTATGATCCAGCTTGTTCTGACAAGATGACATACTATTTTCTCCCGAGAGATTCGATAGTATCCCCGCACGGCCCCTTTTTCAATAAAAACCCGCTCAACCCCTGATGTTAATATCGGCGGTCGAAGGAGGTTTATTTCTTCTTGGCAAGAAAGTATTTGATGAGATGCGACTGCTTTGCGGCTTCGCTCTCGATCAGGAAAGAGTCGTGGCCGTAACCCGCATCGATCTCGCAATAGGTCGCATGGATCTGCCTCATCTGAAGCTGGCGGACCATCTCCTGCGACTGGGCGGACGGATAGAGCCAGTCGGATTTGAACGCAATGACAAGGAACCGCACGCCGGGAAGGCCTTTCTCCGGGATCCACTTCGCGTCCGGAAGATCGAAATAATCCATCGCCTTGGTGATATAGAGGTAGGTGTTCGCGTCAAACCGCTTCGTGAAACTCATCCCCCGGTACTGGAGATACCCTTCGACCTCGAAATCCGCCGAAAATTTAAAACCCGTATGATCATCCTTGAGGCGGCGGGAGAATTTTTTCTCCATGGATTCATTACTCATGTAAGTAATGTGACCGACCATGCGCGCGACCGCCAGTCCCTTTTCCGGCAAGGCGCCGCCGTAATAATTGCCGTCATGCCACGCCGGGTCCGCCATGATGGCCTGCCGGCCGACTTCGTTAAACGCGATTTGCTGCGGCGAATGCTTGAGCGTGGCCGCGATCGGGATCACGCACTCCACGCGATCCGGAAAAGACGCGACCCACTGAAGCGCGAGCATCCCGCCCATGGAGCCGCCGATCACGCCAAAAAGTTTCTGGATGCCGAGGTGATCGATCAATTCCTTTTGCGCGCGGACCATGTCCCCAATCGTGATGAGCGGAAAATCCAACGCGTAAGGTTTTCCGGTCTTGGGGTTCATCGACGAAGGGCCGGTGCTCCCCTTGCAACCGCCGATCACATTAGCGCAAAGGATGAAGTACTGGTCCGTATCGAGCGCTTTACCCGGGCCGACCATGAAATCCCACCACGCGGGGTCTTGATCCTCTTTCACGGGGCCCGCGACATGCGCGCTGCCGGAAAAGGCATGCATCACAAGGATCGCATTGCTCTTATCCTCGTTCAGCTGGCCATAAGTTTCATACGCAAGCGTCATAGGCCCGAACGTACGCCCTGATTCGAGTTTGAATCCCTGCGTCTCGGCGAATGTAAAATATTTTGTTTCAACGGCTTTAATGCTCTTGGGCGTCATGCTTTAACTCCTTGAAAAAAACGATTCACAATGAGGCGAATTATATCACCGTTCCCCGCGTCGCTCCAAAACTTTCCAGGGAGGCTTCACTTCTTCCCTTCCGGGAAAATCTTATCGCGAAGGTCCACAACATTTCCCACAACAAAAACAGCTGGCGGCCGCACGCGAACCTTCCTCGCTTTCCGTACGATATCTCCAAGCGACCCCACGATCACGCGTTCTTGCGACGTGGTCCCGTTCTCGATCAGCGCGCAAGGTGTCGCCGGCTTCCTTTTTTCAAGGACGCGTTTTACCGTTTTTTCAAGATCGAACACGCTCATGAGATAGACCAAAGTATCTGCGTCGGGCACCGGGATGGGGTCGTTGTCCCGGGTCACGTGCCCGGAGGCAAACGCCACGGTCATCGCAAGATGACGCTGCGTGACCGGGATCCCTGCCATGGCCGGGACCGCGATCGCGGAAGATACTCCCGGAACCACCTCCGTCTCGATCCCGCGCCTCTTCAGAAAAATGGCTTCTTCCCCTCCGCGGCCAAAAACATACGGGTCTCCGCCCTTGAGACGAACCACCCTCTTCCCTGCCCTGGCTTTTTGAAGCAGTAATTCCTGGATCGCATCCTGGGAGAGCGAATGTTGGGAGTGTTTCTTCCCGACTGAAATGAGTTCTGCGCCGCGCCGGACCTTTTTCAAAAGAACTTTCGGGATCAGATGATCGTAGAGCACCGCATCCGCTGCTTTGAGCAGACGCAGCCCCTTCAAGGTCATAAGTTCCGGATCACCGGGGCCGGCCCCGATCAGATAAACTTTCCCTTTTTTTTCTCGAATCGTCTTCCTCACAGAAATTTTTAGAATTTCTTTTTGATTTTTTTAGCGATACCCAAGGAATGGCCGCCGGTGAAGACGCGGGAGCCTGTTTTAAATATCATGTCTTAAAGATAATACTCCGGAAGGATCTCTTTTTGCTTCAGGAAAGCACAAACTTTCTCGACCGCCGACGCCACGGAAGCGCCTTCTTCCAGCACGATCGCCGGCTTGATATCCGAAAAAGGGATGGGCCCCACCTGGATTACAAGGATCTCGTTGGGAAGATTAAGAATGCGAAGGGTCTCGATATCAAAATCATCCACGTCTGAGACCGTCGTGATAAAGACCTGCCCGGATTCCGAAATGATCCTCCCGAGTTCGCCCAACTGCCGGATGACCTCTTCTTCCTGAGGCACCAAGCCCTGGGGAAGTTCGCTCGCCATTCCGGACACAAGGTTCGATATTCCGAGATAAAAAGCCTTGATGCCTTTTTGAAGCAGCTGCGCCTCCAAAGTTTTTGCGATCTTCTGTTTTCCGAGATGGGCCTTCCCCACGATCAAAACAAATCCCGGCCGGTGCCCGTAGGCCTCCGCTCTTTTTTCCGGACTGATGGTACTGCGCTCCCAGATCTGTTCCCGGTGCGCCACGTGATCCTTCAGGATCGAACGATCTTCCTGTAAAGTCTCCAGAACGATCCCGGCGCCCGCGATCTCGTAGTTATCCACAATCACGAATCGCCCCGTTTCCCGGAGCTCGCTCGCCTTATCAAAAGCAATAGGTTTTCCGGTCTCGAACACGCACTCCGCAACATCGTGGCGATTCACCTGCTTCATATTGGCGATCGACGTAAGCTCGGAACTGTCAAGAACGCTCAGGACTTCCACAAGCCGGACCGAGGGGCGGCTCGCGCCGAGCTTCAATTTATATTTTTTTCCCTTCACGAGCGGGGCATGCCCCATCCAGAAAATATTTGCTTTGAAACGCGCGCTCACCGCCGGCAAAGGATCGGCAGCCTTCACCATCAGTTCACCGGGTTTAATATAAAGCTGTGTCTCGGTCGTAAAACCGATCGCTTCTCCGGCCTCGGCCTCTTTTTTCAAAGGTGCATTGAATTCCTCGATACTTTTGATCCGCGTACGCTTCTTTGAAGGCAAGAAAACCACTTCGTCTCCTACCTTGACCCTGCCCGTATCGATCGTTCCTCCCAAGATGCGCCGTTCGTCCTCAAGTTCGGTGAATTTGTAAACATCCTGGACCGGAAACCGGAAAGGCGCGGCGCTCCGGCTTGGTTCATGCCGAAAAAGGTCCAGTTGCTCCAGGACCGTGGGTCCCGGGTACCATGGCATCTGCTCGCTACGGACGGCGAGATTCAGCCCGTCCCTCGCGCTGATCGGAATAAACACGTTCGGGCGGATGTTGAACTCTTTCAAAAAATCGCCGTATTCTTTTTCAATGGCCCGGAAAACTTTCTCATGATGCTCCACCAGATCCATTTTATTTACAAGCACGGCGACTTGCGGGATCCCAAGCATGGAAAGCAGGTAGCCGTGGCGCTTGGAATTTTCGAGGATCCCCTCTTTGGCATCGATGACAAGGAGGGCCGCTTCCGCGCGCGCCGCGCCGGTGATCATGTTCTTAAGGAACTCGACGTGCCCCGGAGCGTCGATCACGATATATTCGCGTTTTTTCGTGTGAAAGAAGCAACGCGCGGCATCGATCGTGATCCCTTGGGACTGTTCGTCCTTCAGGGCGTCCAGAAGGAACGCATATTCGAAGGGCTTCGCGTTCTTCGCGCAGGTGTTCCTGACCTGCTCGAGCTTGCCCTCCGGCAAAGATCCCGTATCCGCCAAAAGCCTTCCGATCACGGTGCTTTTACCGTGGTCCACATGCCCGACGATCACAATATTCATTCTGTCCATAATTTTGTTCCTTTAGAAATGACTCTCCCTCTTGGTGGCAGTCGCTTTTGGTGACTGTCATCCTACACGACGAATGTCACATATACCCTTCGCGGCGAAGTGTTTCGAGCCCGCCGCCGTCTTCTTTGTCTTGAGCTCGCCCGGAGCGTTCCGCGATATTGGCGAATTTTCCGGTACGCAATTCCTCTAAGATCTCTTTGACATTGCGCGCCTCGGATTTCACGGCGCCCGTGCAGGGATAGCATCCCAGCGACCGGTAACGCAGCCCTTTCCCCTGATTGAAATAAAGGGAGATGATCGGAATATTCTCGCGATCAATGTATTCCCAGATATTCAATTCCGTCCAATCGAGAAGCGGATGCACGCGCACATGAGTTCCCGGCGCGAAATCAGTTTTGTACTGATTCCAAAGCTCCGGCGGTTGATCCCCGACATTCCAGTCGCTTTGTTTATCGCGCGGCGAAAAATACCGTTCCTTCGAACGGCTTCCTTCTTCGTCCGCGCGCGCGCCTACGATCACGCCCGTGTAGGGCTGAGGGTTTTTCTCCTGAACATAGCTCCCGAGTTTGTGATCGAACGCGTACCGCGGCCATTCTCCGGAAAGCGTGTGCTTGAGCGCCTCGCTTTTCAGGTCTCTGCAACAGGTCAAGCGATCCACCGCACCGTCCGGAAATGTCTGCTTCGCCGCAAGCGCCTGGGCGTTTTCGCCGTACAAAAGATTCAGGCGCCACTCGGCGGCCAGCTTGTCGCGATAGGCGATCATTTCCGGGATTTTGAAATGCGTGTCGATATGAAGCAGTGGAAACGGCACATGGCCGAAGAAGGCTTTACGCGCGAGCCAGAGCAAGACGGTGCTGTCTTTTCCGATCGACCAGAGCATCACAAGGTTTTTAAATTCCTTGTATGCTTCGCGAAAAATATGAACGCTCTGAGCTTCGAGTTTTTTAAGCGTGTCCATTACGAACCTTTCCTCGCTGCTTTTTTGTCTTTAAAATGTAACCCGCATTCTTTTTTGTCCGGATTTTCCCACCACCACCGCCCGGCCCGGATACCTTCGCCCGGCTTCACCGCCCGAGTGCACGGCGCGCAGCCGATGCTCGGGTATCCCCGGTCGTGTAATTTGTTGTAAGGCACTTGATGAGCACGAACATAATCCCAGACCTGTTTCTCAGTCCAGTGGATCAGCGGATTGATCTTGTAAAGTCCGTTCGCCTCGTCCCATTCGATCGCGCCTAGATCCGCTCGCGTCACGGATTGTGCGCGTCGCAGTCCGCAGATCCACGCCTTCATTCCTTTTAACGCGCGCTTAAGCGGTTCGACTTTCCGGACGTGGCAGCAGAGTTTGCGGTTCTCCACGCTTTCATAAAAAAGATCCGGGCCCTTTTCAGCCACCATTTTTTCGACCGCGGCTGCGTCCGGATGATAGACCCGAAACTTGAAACCGTATTTTTGCTCCGTAGTCTTCATGCAGTCATGAGTCTCTTCCGGGAGCCGCCCTGTATCGAGGGTAAAAATCGCAGGCCGCCGCGAAATCTTCAAAAGCATATCCGTCAGAACCTGGTCCTCCGCCCCAAGACTCGAAGCCAGAACGATCTTCCTCGCTCCAAAATAGCCCACGGCCCAGGCCAGGATCTCTGCGGGGCTTTGAAGCTTCAGCTTCCGGTTGAGTTCTACGATATCTTTCATCGATTCCTTGTTATCTCATGCGTCTATTTTTTGATCACAACCGACCAATAACCGCCGGTTTTCTTTTGTGAAATGATCTTATGGCCTTCTGCCTTGACCGATCCCGGCACATTCTCGATCGGAGGTCCGTCATCGATCCAAATTTCCAACAGCTCCCCGTTTTTCAATTGCGCAAGTTCCACTTTCGTCTTCACAAAATTCATCGGACAAGCCACCCCCCGGAAATCTTTCACGGTCACCGGAGGCATTTCCTTTTTCTCTGAAACCGCAGCCGCAACCGTTTTTTTCTTTCGCGTTTCAGATAACGACGGCTGAGCTTGAAAATTGAAGGAATTATCCATGCTTGCATAAAGCGCTGCTATCAAATCCGCCAAGGTGGTGGCTTCATGGTCTTTCGCAAGCAGTGCCGGATAGTCTTTCCGCAGCGCAAAATCAAAAAGCGGCTTGAAAGAAGAGGCCACAAGGCCTGTTTCGATGAAATGCCGCGAAAAAGCCTCAAAGACTTCCGGCTCGCTTTTCGGCTCCACACCGCGCGTGATCAAAAGCATTCGGCTTGAATAGAAAATAAGCTTCGCCAAAAAAGCTCCTCTTTGCGCCGGGTCCGTTCCCTTGTCGCCAAGCTTTTCTTTCGTATCTTTGATGTTTTTCAGATCCAATTCAATAAGATCAAAGAGCCCCGCCGAACACTCTCCTGCCCCGCGCCCGGCCAAAGAAAACAAAGCGCCGGCATCCCAATCAAAATAGAAGTTTTTATCTTCGTCGAACGCGGGGATTTTCTCGTAACGCGCGCAAAGCCGCTTCAGATCTTCTTTGCCTTTTTTCCGGATATAATTCTGGAAACTTTTCGCACGGACTCCCTTGGACAAATAGATCTCAAGCAGGTCTTTGACCAGGTCCGGCAGATATTTTGCCGGGACTTCGCCGACCTGCTCGGCGAATTGAGTCTCACCATCCCGGACCACGGCGCCGGCAAGCACATTGTACGCGGGATACACATGTCCCTCTTTCCTGAGCGCCTTTCCGAAAAACCCGAGATCCCCGACTTGATGTTGTCCGCAAGCGTTCGGGCAGCCGGAAATATTGATCTTGATCGGCCCGATCTCATCCAGGTCCAGACCGCTTTCCTCAAGACTCCGCATCAAGGCCCTGGCAGCATGACGCGACAAGCAGATCCCCAACTGGCAGGTGGAAGCCCCGGCACAGGACAATATCCGGCCGTAAATCGCCGGTCGGTCAAGACCCGGCAATGTCACGGTTAAAAAATTATAAACATTTCCGAGATATTCCGCGGGAATGTTCCGCAACAGAAAATTCTGGTCTTGAGTCATTCTTAAAACGTCATCCCCGAACGGCCCGAGGAATCTTCCGAGTTCTTCCGCACGCTCTCGGGAAATAAAACCCAATGCCACGGGAATCCGCACCGAGAAAAGTCCTTTTTGTTTCTGCTCTACAGCATAGCGTTTCGACCAGCGAGAAAAACCTTCGGGATCGTGGGCCTCTTCCCGCTTCAGGTCAGGAGCCTCGAGAACCGGCGCCTCGGACTCGATCGCTAACGGCATAAATCCTTCTTTCCGGATATTCCCGTATTCCTCATAGAACCGTTTTTTGAACTCTTCCTCGCCAAGGCTGTTCCATAAGAAGCGCGACCGCGCCGCGTGTTTATTCTTCCGATTGCCGTATTTCCAGAAAATATTTTTCAACGCCTTCGCCACCGGATAGACCTGGTCCGCTTCCACAAAATCCAGAAGAAGCTTTCCCGCTGCGGACTTCGCACCCAATCCGCCCGCCGCATAAACCCGGAATCCTTTTTTTCCATCCTGGGTCCTGGCAATGAATCCGATATCGGTCAGCGTCGCATAGGCCTTGTCTTCCACCGAGCCGGAAAAAGCTATTTTGAATTTTCGTGGAAGATTCCACGAATCGTTTTCAGCAATCATCCGGGTCGTCAAAGCCACGGCGTAAGGAGAAACGTCGAATATCTCTTGGGGGTCCGTACCGGCATCCGGTTCGGAAATAATGTTCCGTACCGTATTCCCTCCGCCTCCCCGCGTCGCCAGACCTATTTCCTTCAGAGCCCCTATGAGCGGAATGATATCGTCCAGTTTGATGTAGTGAATCTGCAATTCCTGCCGCGTGGTGATGTGAAGGTCGCTCATGCTGTGACGGGATGCGATACGGGCAATCTGTTCCAACTGGGAGGGGCTGACAGTTCCCGCCGCGCAACGGATCCTCATCATGTAAGTATCGGGCTCTCTTTGTTCGTAGACCCCAAAGGGAACACGATGCGCCTTCAGCTCCGTCGCGGAGACTTCGCCTTGTTTGAACTTGCGAATCAGCTCTTCAAGCTCGCGGATCTCGCCCTCCAACTGGGACGGTAAGCTATATCCCCTCATGTTCGATCACCTCAATAGGAACCGGCTCTGCTTTTTGGTTCCTGATTTTAAAAGCTCTCGCATCTTTCTTTTGATCCGCCAGCGAGAGAATCACATAAAGAATATTCGGGTCATAAGCCAATCTGATATCTTCCGCCGAAGGCCTTGCGGGGCTCGCCGGATGGCTGTGATAAGTCGCGTAGATCTCCAGTCCCTTGTCTCTGGCATTTCGAAGCGTCGCGAATTGTTCCCTGGGATCAAAAGAAAAATGTTCGGCGCTCCGGTCCAGATTGGTCAATTCATAAGAAATAGAAACGATGCCGTTCTTCCCGGCAAGATAGCCGCACGCCTCAATGGGTGCCTCCTTTTTTGCGTGCGCGAACAACCGCTCAAGGATCTGTTTTTGTATCTTCATGATCGCTTTTGATGCTTCAGATCGCACACCGGCGGTTCTTCATCCACAAGAGTTTTGATGGATGGATTCTTTCCGCAAACCGGACAGCGCGGGTTCTTCCGGACCGTCACTTCACGGAATTTCATATCCAGGGCATTAAAGATAAGAAGCCGATCCGTAAGAAGCTCTCCTTTCCCGATCAGGAACCGGAGGGCTTCAGCGGCCTGGATCGTTCCAAGCATTCCCGCCACCGCGCCTAAAATGCCTGCCTGCGAACAGGACGGCACCGCGCCTTTGGGAGGCGGCCCGCCAAAGAGACACCGGTAACAGGCATGCCCGGGTTGATAGGTCATGGTTTGTCCGTCAAAACGCAGGATACCGCCGTGCGAAAAAGGTTTGGCGCCTAGCACGCAAGCATCATTGATCAGGAATTTCGCCGCAAAATTATCGGTCCCATCAATGATGAAATCGTAATCTTTGATGATCCCGGCAATAGTGTCGGCAAAAACTCTCGTCTGATACGTGATCACTTGGATATCGGGATTGATCGCCTGGATCTTCTCGGAAGCGGAAACTACCTTCGGCTTCCCGACATCAGGCGCAAAATGGATCACTTGCCGCTGAAGGTTCGACAACTCCACATGGTCCGGATCCGCCAACCCAAGCGTCCCGACACCCGCCGCCGCCAAATAGAGCGCGACCGGAGCCCCGAGCCCGCCTGTCCCGAGGATCAACACTTTCCCTGCCAGGATTTTCTCCTGCCCTTCCACGCCGATATCTTTCAAAATAATGTGGCGGCTGTATCGTTCTATTTGTTCATCGTTGAGGCTCATCGTAATCCTTCCGAGGCTTGTTCGAGATCCGCGATCAGATCCCGGCTATCTTCAATGCCCACCGCGAGACGGATCGAGGTTTCACGCACTCCCATTTCTTCTTTCAACGCCGGCTCATATTCGCAAAAGATCGTGGAGGCAGGATGAAGGATCAGCGTACGGTTATCGTGCAGATTCGTTGCCCGACGGATCCATTGCAGGCGATTCATGAATTTGAAGCATTGCTCCTTGGACGCCAGATCGAAAGTCAGAATCGCTCCCGGTTTGCCGGCGAATTGCGCCCGGGCGATCGCATAAAAAGGAGATTCCTTTAACCCGGGATAGTTCACGGTCTTGACCCAAGAAGAACTCCGCAAAAATTCCGCGATCTTAAGCGTGTTCGCGCAGGCCGCATCAATCCTCAGCGGAAGCGTTTCCAATCCGAGGCTCTGCAAATAGGCATTATGCGGCGCCAAACAAGCTCCGATATTCCTGTAAACTTCACGCCTGAGGCGGTTGATAAAAGTGAAGGGACCCAATTTTACGGCATCGCTGCGTAATTTCTCATTTTTCTTCCAATCGTAAAGGCCGTGGTCGATGATCAGCCCGCCAACCGATGTGGCGCCGCCTGAAATCCATTTGGTGCTGGATAAAACTTCAATATCGACCCCAAATTCCTTCGCCGGAAAAAGATAAGGCGGCGTCGTGGTCGTATCGACGATTAGCAGGATATTTCTCTCCTTCGCGATTTTGGAAAGCGCGCGCAGATCCGCCACTTCCAGTTGAGGATTGGTGATCGTTTCAAGAAAGATCGCCCGCGTTTTACCGTCGATAAGCCCTGGGATCGTTTCAGGCTTCGTCAGATCCGCATACCGCGTTTCAAGCCCCCAATCTTTCAGCGTCTGCTGGAATAAAGAATAGGTGTTCCCGAAAAGGTGTTTGCTCGTAATGATGTTATCTTGCGCCTTCGCTACCGTTAAAACGGAATTGGAGATGGCCGCCATCCCGGAGGCAAGCGCCAGCACGCCCACCGCGCCCGTGACCGCCTTGATCCGCTGTTCAAAATGCTCGATGGTGGGATTGCTGATGCGCGAATACATATGAGAAGGTTTTTTCCCCTGAAACGCCAGTTCCAACTCTTCGGCATTTTTGAATTCAAACGCGACATTCTCATAAAGAGGCGCGTGTAAAGATCCGTGCGGGTCTTCTTTTGAAAATTTCGCATGGAGGATCTTGGTGATAAATTGGATGTTTTTCACAACAGCTCCCTTCCCGGCACAGAGCGCCCGCGCGCGCCTCCTCCCATAAAATACATGAAATCCACCGCGTCTTCATGCTTCAGGCGCGTCGTGTCAAAGTTTTCTTTACTCACAAATTCACCGTTCAGCTGGACAGACACCATTTCCGGATTCCCGACCTTGGCGATCCGCAGCAACTCGGCGACTGTCAAAGAAGTTGTTTTGATAGCTTCCACTTTTCCGTTAATTTTGATGTTCATCTTGAGTTTCATTTCCTTTCTTGTGTATCAAAACCTTGGCAAAAAAATTTTTAAATTTGATAATCCGTTTTTATGATCTTGCCTACCTTGATCCTATTCCAAATACGCTCGTGAAGATAATAAAGAAACATCTTCGTAAAAACCTCAACGAAGCCGATTGAGAGCGCTATTTTCAATTGTCCCGTAATGATCCAGGAGATCACCGTGGTGTCGACCGTTCCCGTGATGCGCCATGACGCCGCCTTCGCGATACTTCTCCAATGTTTTTCTTCCATTTTAAAAGTCTCCCTGGATCATGCCGCAAAATCCTGAAAAAGCCACGTTGAAAGGTATCGTTCTCCGGTATCACAAATGACGGTCACGAGGGTCTTGCCTTTGGATTCCGGCCGTTTGGCTACCTCCAAAGCCGCCCAGACGTTCGCGCCTGAAGAAATCCCGCCCAAAATGCCTTCCTGCGTGGCAAGCTGCCTGGCAACCCGCCCGGCATCCTCATGCCGGACTTTGAGGATCTCATCATAAATCTTCGTATTCAAAATACCCGGGACAAAACCCGCTCCGATCCCCTGGATTTTATGAGGTCCCGGTTTTCCGCCCGAAAGCACGGGAGAATCCACAGGTTCCACGGCAATAATTTTCACGGAAGGTTTCCTTTGTTTCAGTATTTCCCCAACGCCCGTGATCGTTCCGCCTGTTCCAACCCCGGCCACAAAAATATCCACGGCTCCTTCCGTGTCTTTCCAGATCTCCTCCGCGGTCGTCTTCCGGTGGATCTCGGCATTCGCGGGATTATTAAATTGCTGCGGGACAAAACTGTTCGGGGTATTTCTCGCGATCTCGTCGGCCTTTTCCACGGCTCCGCGCATTCCCTTGGCGCCTTCCGTCAGCACCAACTCAGCGCCAAAGATCTTCAAAAGCTGCCGGCGTTCCACGCTCATGGTTTCCGGCATGGTGAGGATCAATTTGTAACCGCGCGCTGCGGCAACAAAAGCCAGGGCGATGCCGGTGTTCCCGCTCGTCGGCTCCACGATCACGCTGCCGGACTTGAGCTTTCCCGCTTTCTCGGCCGCATCGATCATCGCGACGCCGATCCTGTCCTTGACGCTGGCAAGCGGGTTGGCAGACTCGAGCTTCACAAGAACCGTCGCCTCCGATCCTTGGGTTAAACGGTTCAAACGCACCAGAGGCGTATTGCCGATCGTTTGGGTAATATCGTTGAACATGTTTGCCATAGGTTTCACCCTTTCTTTATTTTGTCGTTTTGTTTGGTGACTCTTGTTGTCATCCTTCGACCCATCCTTCGGATTTGCTCAGGATAAGTGGGGCAGAAAAACGCTGCCCCCCTTAAATAAAATACATCGCTTCCTGGTTCATGTTGCGCATCCGGTCCTGGACATCTTGTAAGGTGGTGACATTCAGAATGCCGGAAGTCGTCTGGTAAACCTCCTGCATCACCCGCTGAATCCCGCAGACGCTCCCCTTTCGGCATTCATCGCACCGGCGATGCTTCGAAGAATCCAGGCAGGGCATCGCGGCGAAAGGATTCTCAAAGATCCCGATCACTTCTCCAAAGCTGATCTGGTCCGGAGACCGCATCAAAAGATAACCGCCGCCCTTCCCCTTCTTGCTCTGGAGAAATCCTTTATTCTTGAGCTCTAAAAGGATCGCCTCCAAAAATTTCTTCGGGATCGATTCCTTGTGGGCGACTTCGGCAATAAGAACCGGCTCTTTGGCTGGATATTTAGAAGCCAAAAAGAGCATCGCCTTCAAAGCATACTTTGTCTTGTTAGATAACATAGTCTACTACTCCATAGATTATTGGCTAATATTATCCTTGAACCTTTTTTTTGTCAATTTTATTTTAAATTTTTTTTGGAAAGGACTCCCCGCGGGTCGCTTTCGGGCACTGCCAAGAAAGACTATGAGATCCTACTAATGGTAGATTCCCAAAAAATTTCTCTTTCCCCGCCTCTTTTAAGGATCGGGATCGCCTGCTAGGGTTAAGGCAAGAAAAAAATAAAGGAGGTGCCGCGATGAGCGTCATCACGCAACGAACGTGGGAATACCTGGTGCGGGATTTTCTGGAGATCAAATGCACCCTGAAGGAACCGGAACAGGAATTCCTTTTAGACTTTTTGAAAGGCAAAGGCGTAAAGGCTAAAGCAATCCGGATGCATCCGGCCTTTTCGGTGGACGATCACCTGGTGGTCGTCCTGGAGGATGCCCCTTCCAAGAAGTGTCTTTTCTATCATCCAAAGAAAAGAACGATCGAGGAATAAAGGGACAGTCCCCCTAAGATTTTAAGGGGACTGTCCCTTTGAGGCTGTTTTCGCCATCCTGCATCCGGCTAGAGGTCAACCGTCTTACGAAGCTCGCGGGCCTCGTAGGAAGTCAGGAAGCGGCCTTGCCCCGGCGCAAGATGCTTGAGCTTCAAGGGGCCGAAGGAAAATCGGTTGAGCATGATAACCTCATAACCATACCGGCTGAGCACGCGCCGGATCTGACGCTTCTTTCCCTCCCGAAGCTCCACCATCAGGATCCTCGGAGATACCGGTCGCACTTCCTCCAATTTAAGAAAACCGTCGTAGGAATGAAAACCCTCCAGCACCTTGTTGCGGTCCCGCGCGTCCCAGGCGCGATTCAATTTCACTTGATACCATTTCTCCACATGAAAACGCGGATGGATCAGGCGGTTGGCAAGTTCTCCGTCGTTGGTCATAAGAAGCAGTCCCGAGGAATCCTTGTCGAGACGCCCCACCGGAAACACCCGAACACGGTTCGTGGCAGATTGACGGGTCGCGTTCACAAGATGCCGCGGCAAAAGGTCAAAGACCGTTTTCCTGGCATGCCGATCCTGCGCCGTCACGACATACCCTTCGGGCTTGTTCAAAATAAAATAGACATGTGGCGCGGCTTCAAGAACCTTGTCGCGGTACATGAGGGTGTCGTTCTGGAAATCCACTTGCCTTCCAAGATCCCGTACGATTTCGCCGTTCACGGAAATAGCGCCGTTGGTAACAAAAACTTCGCATTTTCTGCGGGATCCAAGCCCCGCGTTGGCCAAAGCGCGCGCGATTCTCATCGTTTTTTCAGCTCCGCGTAAAAAAGAGACCGCCCCTGAGCGGCCCATTTGATCTCGTAACTAGTCTTATTCATCCCGTCCAGGATTCTTTGATTCATCGTTTCGCGCGCATGGTCCCAGAGTTCGGCGGTAGCCGCGATGGTTTTCTTCATAGCGGCGAAATAGTCTTCATCATCAGTCGCGATTTCAATCAATCCGCCGGGAAGGAGGCGCGCGTGAAGCATCCTCAGGAACTCCGCCGTAAAAACGCGGCGGATTTGATGCCGGCGCTTAGGCCAGGGATCCGGAAAATAAAGATGAAAGAGGCTCACACTCGCGGGTGCAATCGCCTCCGTCAAAAAAGCCCGCGCCTCGGCCCGAAGAAACCGGATATTGGGAAGCGCGCGCTTCTGAGCCCGTGTCTTTCCTATGTTCATAAACTTGCTTACGCGATCGATCCCGAGAAAGTTCGTATCAGGATTCTCGATAGAACGGGCCACAAGGAATTTTCCTTTCCCGCATCCGATCTCCATCTCGACCGGACGGGAATTCCCAAAAAATTCGCTGAAAACAATAGGGGCGTATTTTTCTCCTACCCTTGTCTTCGATTTTTTTCCTATCGGGTTGACAAGGGTTGCCCCATCCCGCCAATGGGGCGGGATGATAGGATTTGGGACTATCCCGACTTTAATTTTCTTTTCATCGATGGTCGTCGGGATTGCCCCAATTTCAACTTCGTTGAAATTGATAGGTATTGGGACTACGAACGCGCGAGCCATACCAGAGCCTCCAAATGACGCGTTCGCGGGAAAAAATCGAACGGCATGATCTTCCGTGCCTTCCAACCGACTTTCGCCAAGTGTTTCAGATCGCGCGCAAGCGACTCCGGCGAACACGACAGATAAAATAAAGACGCGGGGCTTTGGGCCTCGCCCAAAGCCTCGATCGCGGCGCTGACAAGTCCGCCGCGGGGCGGATCGATCAAAGCCGCACAGGGCTTTTCCCGTAAATCCTTCAAAACTTCCGGCAATTGAGTCTCGACTTTTCCGACAAGCATTTGGATATTTTCCAGCCGGTGATGGCTGACATTGAACCGGGCCAAAGTCACGGAATCCACGACTTCTTCGATCATCACCACCTCGTGAGCCCGATTGGCCAGCGCGATTCCAAAAAGTCCGACGCCTGAATAAAGATCGAGGAAAACCGTGTCCTTCTTCCACTCGATAAGACTCTCGATCCTCAAGATGATCTTTTCCAAGATTGAGAGATTCGCCTGAAAGAAAGTATCCAGCGAGTAAAAAATCTTGCGTCCCTTTACCGTCGTCCAAAAATAGTTCTCTTCTTTCATTTGGAGCGACCGCCGGCCGATCCCGCCCCAGAACACGCGGCCGTCTTCGCCGACGCGAACCACGAGATTCGCCGTCTTGTAATTCTCCGGGAGTTTTGCGACGGCTTCCTCTTTTAAGGCAGGAAGAAAATCATTGATCTCCTTGCGAGCGATCGCGCAGGCCGCAACCTCCTGAAGCCGCTGCGTCCCGGGCAGCATAAAACCCATCTGTCGTTCCCCGTTATTTCGCTTGCGAAGGGTCAGATCGAGGCGATTGCGGTAATAATAAGATTCCGGGGAAGGCGTGATCGGATCAAAAACATTCTCCGGAAAGCCGAGTTCCCGGGTAAGAAGTTCTTTAAGGATCCCCTCTTTGCGGGAAAGTTCTTCTTCGTACGGGATGTCCTGATACTGGCATCCCCCGCAAGTCCCGAAAAGCGGGCACAACGGTTC
>JAHFHJ010000169.1 GCA_023246985.1 Candidatus Omnitrophota bacterium
TTTTTTTACATCAATGGTAGTTGGGGTTGCCCCAATTTCAACTTCGTTAAAATTGATAGGTATTGGGACTACCCCCAACTTTGAATTTTTTTACATCAATGGTAGTTGGGGTTGCCCCATTTCAACTTCGTTAAAATTGATAGGTATTGGGACTACCCCCAACTTTGAATTTTTTTACATCAATGGTAGTTGGGGTTGCCCCATCCCGCCCCATGGGCGGGATGATAGGTATTGGGACTAAAAAGGCGGGCGTGAAGCTTATGGCATCTTTTCCGAGGATTTTTTTATCCCCGAAGGTTTTTCTTTTTTTAGCAGTCTTTATCCTGTGGCTGATCCCCGGGGTTTGGGCCAAGCAAAGCGATGGCGCGCAAGAGTCCGGTCAGGAAGTCTCGGTATCCCAGGCTCAGGCCACCCTGGCCTCTCTTTTTGGCCGTGGCGCCAAAATGCCGGTGGCTCCTCGGGTGAATGGAACCATCGCGCTTCCTTCCTTCGACAACTCCGACATGCAGATCGATGAACGTGTGGTGAAGAAGACCGAAGACTGAAGACTATAGCGTAGTTACCCGTCTAAATTACTCCCAAACATTCCGACTATAAATGCTTTCAGCTTTTTTAAGCTTTAGTCTGTGTGCTATGATCTGCAGTCTTGCTTTTAATAGTTCGCCTTTTCCAATTTGAGAAAGGCAAAAGTCGCGAAGAGGATGCTCCCGCCCCAGGCGCTTAAAAACGGAAAAATCCTTCCTGATTTTCCCAAAGCGAGAAAAACCGCATCGATGACATGGAACGCGAACACAAAAGCCGCGCACATCAGCACGCTCATGGCGATCGCCTTGCGGTTGCGTACGGTTCCCAGGAAAGGGATCGCGAGAAGCAGCATGACGACCCCTTTCCAAGGCGAAGCCATGCGGCTGTAGAGATCCACTTTTTCCGCGTACACGGAAATGCCGTTTTCCTCCAGCTTTTCGATCGTATACTTGAGTTCGTGGTAGGAGAGAAAAACGCTGTCGCTCGCCGTGTTGATCAGGTCCCGGGGCGTGAGGGTGATATCCGGATAGATTTTCTGAGGGATGATCTGAGGTTTCCCGAGGATATCCCCTTGGACACCGGTCTGATATTCCGTGATACCTTCAAACAGCCAATGCCCGTCGGTCCAGAGGCCTTTTTGCGCGAAGATCTTTTGCATCGTGTGATGGGTGACGGGATCCAGCCAGATAATGACCGCGTCTTCGACCGTCTGGGGCCTCGGAGCGAACTTCCGGAAATAATAAAGCGTGTTACCGCCGGAGTAATAGGTTACATTTTTAAAAATCTTCCGGTCCTCGACGCCCTTCTTCTTCTCGATATAGATCTCCAGAAGCTCATTCGCCGTGCGGTAGGTCTTGGGAACGACCCGGTCGGCGACGAGGAAGGTGATGATGCCGAGGAGCAGCCCGAGGAAGATCATCGGCCGCACAATGGTCAGGATCTTCAGGCCCGCGACTTTCATGGCCAAGAGTTCGTTATGCAGTCCCAGGCTGACCAGAAGGAAAACGGTTCCGAGCCATACGGCCCATGCGAGAGTCTGGGTGAACGAGATCGGAATGAGCGATAGGTAATAACGGAGGATGATCAGGATCGGGGTCTTGTTCCTCAAGAGCTCATCAAGGTTGTCGAAAAGATCCGCGACCAGGATCAGAAACACCAGCGTGATCGAACAAAAAATGATCGGGAAGATCAATTCCCGTACAAGATAGCGGTCCAGAACTTTCAAAAGGGTTCTCCTTTAAATGGCGCGTTGCGAAAAGATATCTTATCCGTGTGCGGGATGAATCTCAAACTGTTTTTGAGAGGGCGGCAGTCAGGACCGTCCCAATTTCAACTTCATTGAAATGGATTGGGGATGATCAGTTCTTGCCAGCGCCAGGAGGTCGATGCGCCTGGCGCCGTGGAGTTTCAGGAGACGGGCCGCTTCGTTCGCGGTGGCGCCCGTGGTCAGGACATCGTCCAGGAGGAGGAAAGAGCCGCCCCGGACTCTGGGGAGGCGCCGCAGTTTAAAAGCGCCGTAGATATTAATCGCACGTTCATGCTGGCTGAGGGAAGTTTGACTCGGGATCGACCGGCGCTTGATCAAAAAAGACTTTTGAACGGGCGGCATAAGCCGGGAGCCGAGCATCTCCGCAAAGACCTCGGCCTGGTTGAAATGTCTTTTAACAAGTTTCAGACGATCGATCGGAATGGGAAGAATCGCGTCGTACTCATGATCCGAAATGACGGCCTGCGCAAGTCCGATCGCGCGCTTCCGGCATGTCTTTAAAAGATAATCCTTCCGAGCGTATTTGACGCCGTACAGAAGCTCCTTGACCGGAGAATCATAGGCGTAGACGGTCCAGACATGATCCAGATGTTCAAAGGATTCGTCGACCAGGGTTTGGTCCATAGGCCAGGCAAGGGCATCCAGGTCTTCGGAACATTTCCGGCAAAGGATTGCTTCTTCAAGTTCGAGGCTGGCACGGCATACCTCACACATCGCGGGATAAAAGAGGCGGATGAAGGCTTCCTTGTAGTGATGAAACATGCGCGGTATTCTAACGGCACACGATCGAAATCGCCACATTTTTACGAAATGATAAGGCAGAAGGCGTCGCGCGTACGAAGTACGGCGAACGAAGAGCAAGACGCCATGCACCTTATGTCGTACAGAGTTAAGGGAACGGTCAACTGATCCTTACCCCCCTGCGGCGTGATTGAAGTTTTCCAGCGAAAGAGCTTATCCAGATCGACCGGCGGGATCATGAGCAGGTGCTTATCCAGATTCGGTCTTTTTTC
>JAHFHJ010000057.1 GCA_023246985.1 Candidatus Omnitrophota bacterium
CAGCGCTTCAGCGCAGATCCCGACCACGGTCTGGAATCTCGCCTCCCGGTACTTGGTCGCCATGTCCCGGAAAACATTGAAGGTTGTCAAAAGCACGAAAAAGACGATCCCGAGTACCAGGATCAGCACCGGCAGCGCTAGCTTATAGCGGATAGGCACCCGCCAGGCATGTCTTGAGGCCGGCCCCTCGGGATGTTGTGAATGCTTAGGATCCTTCGGCATTTTGATCTTGAATCGTTCCTCCGGAAAACCGGATTTTGTTGTGGCGCTAATACCGTTTTCCATTTGATTCTATCCCGACTTTGATTTTCTTTTCATGAATGGTAGTCGGGATTGCCCCAATTTCAACTTCGTTGAAATTGATAGGTATTGGGACTAAGGGATCAACGGTATGGTACCGCCTACCCATAAATTTGAATGTCATGCGGTATTATCCCGACTTTGATTTTCTTTTCATGAACGGTAGTCGGGATTGCCCCATCCCGCCCATGGGGCGGGATGATAGGTATTGGGACTACCCCCAACTTTGAATTTTTTTACATAAAGGTAGTTGGGGTTGCCCCAATTTCAACTTCGTTAAAATTGATAGGTATTGGGACTAACGGGCTGCTTAAAATTTCAAAAGCTCCCCTCGCGGGGGGCACTCCTCATTATCGGCATGTTCCTTCCGTTTTGAAATATTCATCCCAATGAAGAACCAGATCCTCCAGCACTTCCAAATCCCCGGGAAGGAATATCGGCTCCCGGAGATTCTCCCGGGAAACCCATTTGAAATCCTTACAATCGATCGGTCGCGGATCTCCGCTTACCCATTGGCAGAAAAAGAAAAAAAGCGAGAGCCCGCGTTCCGCGGTCCCGTGATTCCTCCGGCAAAGCAGTTTCTCCGGTACTATCCGGACCCCTAATTCCTCAAAAACTTCCCGCGCAAGACACGCTTCGATCGTTTCATTCTTTTCGCGTTTACCGCCCGGAAATTCCCAATAGCCTCCAAAACTGTCCTCCAGATGGCGCTGAGCGATCAAGAGCTTCCCCTGCTTGTGGATGATCGCACACCCGACCTCCATCCTTTCCATCAGGATCCTTCCGGGCAAAAAGCCTTGATCATGAGCGGGACGGTTAGAATACCGGTGTTATTGTACCCAACAGCTTTGCCCGATGGAATCTTTTTATCCTGGGAAGACGCTTTCGGGACATCCTCTCGTAACTCCTTCTCTCCATTGACTTTGAAACCTTTGTCCCTATAATAACCGCCTATGTCCAGCACCTCCTATTTCTACCAATATCTGTTCGTGGGACTTTTTGTGATTTTCGCGTTCATTTTCGCCCTCATCCCGTTGGTCCTGGCATGGTTTCTGGCCCCCAAAAAACCCTCGGCCGACAAACAGGCCACCTACGAATGCGGCCTTGCCGCTCAAGGCGACCCCTGGGTGCAATACCATGTTCAATACTATCTTTATGCTTTGGTCTTTGTTATTTTTGACATTGAAACGATTTTTATCTATCCCTGGGCGGTCGCCTTTAAAAAATTGGGACTCTTCGCCTTCATAGAAATGGCGATCTTCATCGCCATCCTCGCTTTGGGCCTCGTTTACGCTTGGAAAAAGAAAATGCTCGAATGGGATTAAAGGGGACAGGCATAATGAAAGAGTGATTATGTCTGTCCCCTTTAAAAGTTTGGAAGAAATTTATGGGATTCACGAAAAATAAAGCCGGGGTCGATACCCCGCTTCGTACGGAACTCGCTAAAAAAGGCGTGGTCTGGACGACGTTGGACTTCCTTTATAACTGGGGACGGCGTTCCTCGATCTGGCCTATGCAATTCGGACTCGCCTGTTGCGCCTTCGAGATGATCGCCGCGGCATGCGCCCGCTATGACATCGCGCGCTTCGGCGCCGAACTTTTCCGTGCCTCGCCGCGTCAGGCGGATCTTATGATCATCTCCGGGACCGTGACCAAGAAAATGGCGCCGCAGGTCGTTCGCCTTTACAATCAAATGCCCGAACCGAAATATGCGCTCACCATGGGCGCCTGCGCGATCTCAGGCGGCCCCTTTATCGACGGCTACAATGTCCTTCGCGGAATCGACCGCTATATCCCGGTGGATGTTCATCTTCCCGGGTGCCCTCCGCGCCCGGAGGCCCTGCTCCACGGGCTTATGGAACTTCAAAAAAAGATCGCTTCCCAGGAGATTCAAAAAACCGCGTGGTACCAAAAAGGCCTGAAGCGGGAGTTTCCGATCCCGGAATTTGGCCCCAACGGTCTCATTCCGAAATTCAACCCCGAAGTCTGGCAACCTTCGAAGGAAAATCCCCGCCGGGAACATTATGGACAAACGATTCTTGTCGGAAAAAAATTGAAAGCCCCGGACCTTGAACTTGCGGCGGCCCCCCAGCCCGCGGCCCCGGGAGCCGCCGCCTAACATGACCTTTTCTATCGAGGAAGTCAAAAAAGAGCTTGCGGTCCGAATGCCGGATATCAAACTCCGGACGATCAGAGATTCTCTACTGATTGAAAATCCCGAAAATCTGCCGCGCGTCGCGGTGTTCCTCAAGGAGAACCCGGCATTTCTCCTGGATTATCTTTCGTCGGTCACGGGTGCGGACTATTTGAATTATCTCGAATCGATTTACCATTTTTACTCCATGGCAAAAAAGCACGGACCGCTTGTGCTTCGCGTCCGTGTTCCGAAGCATAGCGCGACGGTCCCAACGCTTGTGCCGATCTACCGCAGCGCGGAACTTCAGGAACGCGAGGCCTACGATACTTTCGGCATTGTCTATGAAGGGCATCCCGATCTGCGGCGTCTTTTCATGTGGGAGGGTTTTGAGGGCTATCCCCTTCGCAAGGATTACGCACAGGAAGATTCTGAGACGCTGGAAACCGCGGATGTCTCCTGGCTTGAAGCCCGGGGCGTCACCGTGCCGGCAGAGATGAAACAAAAAGCTCAAGAACTAAGAGACTCCGGAGAACGGGCCTTGGCTCAAAAACCGCTGAAGCCGAGAAATTGACGGGAGAAAGAAAACGAAACGGCTTCGCGTTCTTGGAGGACCGTTCGCGGGTATTGGCAAACATGAAAGAAACTTTTAATTTTAAAAATGCCGGAAATGCCGAGACTCTCGAGATCAATTTCGGACCTCAGCATCCGTCCACTCACGGCGTCTTCCGCATGGTCGTGCAGCTGAACGGTGAAAAGATCTGCGGCCTGAAGCCCGTCTTCGGCTATCTCCATCGTAATCACGAACAGATCGCCGAGAATCTTCCCTATGCGGCCATGATGCCCTACACGGACCGGCTGGATTATGTGAACGCGCTGGCGAATAACTTTGGCTATGCGCTCGCGATCGAAAAACTTGCGGGACTTGAAGTTCCGGAACGCGCGGAATATATCCGCGTCATGATGGCGGAGCTCGCGCGTGTCGTGAACCACATCACCGTGATCGGATTCATGCTCAATGATCTCGGCGCTTTTTTCACGCCGCTCCTTTACGCCTTCCGCGAACGGGAAAGAATCCTCGATCTTTTCGAGGAGATCACCGGATCGCGCCTGATGTGCAATTACCTCCGCCCGGGCGGCGTCAAGCGCGACCTCACGGACGCCCACCTCGCCGCGATCCGCGCGATCGTGACGAAATTCCCGGCATTCCTGAAAGAATTTGAGGCGTTGCTTACGAAAAACGAGATCCTCTGCATGCGATGCCAGAACATTGGGATTCTGCCCGTGGATGCGGCCACGAACGCCGGCATCACCGGACCCGTGCTCCGCGCTTCGGGCGTCAACTATGACATTCGCAAAGTGGATGCCTACAGCATTTACAACCGTTTTGATTTCAAAATTCCGCTCGGTCAAAAAGGCGATGCTTATGACCGTTATTATGTCCGCGTTCTCGAGATCCGCGAAAGCCTGAAGATCCTTGAACAAGCCTTGGCCAAGATCCCGCAGGGGGATATCGTGAACAAGAAAGCGTTTCCTTTGCTCAAGATGCCGCGGAATTTCAAACCGCCGGTGGGCGAAGCCTATGCCAGGATCGAATCGCCCAAGGGTGAACTGGGTTACTATCTTGTCAGCGATGGGACCCCGCAACCCTGGCGCTATCATGTCCGCGCTCCTTCGCTTATCAACTTGACTTTGCTGGAAGAAATGTGCCTCGGCCAAAAGATCGCGGATGCCATCATCATTCTGGGAAGCATCGATATCGTGCTGGGGGAGACAGACCGATGACCTTCGGCATGGGTGTGCTCAAAGGCATGATCGTCACATTCAAGAACTTCGCGGCCTCTTACCTTTGCAAACGCGACGAGGGAGGGATCTTCACGGTCCAATACCCCGAGGAACGAGAGAAAGCGATCGAAAATTTCAGGAATTTCCCTTTTCTTGTTTATGACGGAACGCCGGAAAAACTTCGCTGCGTGGCGTGCGGAATCTGCGAGCGGGAATGTCCGCCCAAATGCATCTATATTGTTATGGAAATGGACAACGCAAGGAAACCTGCGAGAAAACCGGCCGTGTTTGATGTGGATTACGGCCTTTGCATGAATTGCGGTATCTGCGAAGAGGTCTGCCCGTTCGATTCGATCTTCATGGATCACGACTTTGAAGTGACCACCCTGGACTCCCGGACGGACTTGGTCCGTCACAAAGAAGCGCTTTCCCGATCGAATGAATATTTTCAAAAAATACGGCCTTTGTTCGCGTCCGCTATTGATCAAAAACGGAAAGCCGCGGAAGAAAAGAAAAAAACCCCGCCACAAAACACCGGCGGGCAAGCGTTGCAGCCTCCCGCGGCACAGGGACTCCCATGATCCGCGGCATTGAGTTCTATCTCGACATGATCTTCGTGACGGCCAAGGGCTGGATCCTCGGTCTTTTGGGCCGTTTTCTGCCGGACTGGATGATCGTGCTGGCATCGATCGTGATGAGCAGCGTCGCGATCCTGGCGCTCGGCCCCGTGATCATGATGTACCTGACGCTTCTCGAAAGAAAATTGATCGGCCGCATTCAGAATCGCTACGGCCCGAATCGCGTCGGAAAATGGGGTCTCCTGCAGCCCATCGCCGACGGCATCAAGATGTTCACTAAAGAAGATATCGTTCCCGCGAACGCGGACAAGATCGTTCACCTCCTGGCTCCCATCGTGATCGTCGTCCCCGCGCTCATGGTTTTTTTGGTGGTTCCGTTCGGGGAACGGATGACCGCGGTGGACCTGAATATCGGTCTTCTCTTTTTTATCGCCATTTCGTCGATTACCATTCTCCCCATCTTTATGGGAAGCTGGGCTTCGCGCAATAAATACTCGCTTCTCGGCGGCATGCGCACGGCGGCGCAACTGATCTCGTATGAGATTCCGATGACGCTGGCGGTGGTCCCTGCCATTATGATGAGCCAAAGTCTCTCCACGAATACGATTGTCCTGTCGCAGACCGGGGACTACGGCCTCCGCTGGTTTATCTTCACGCCTTGGGGCATCGCGGGATTTGTCGTCTTTTTCCTTTGCGCGACCGCGGAATGCAACCGCCCACCCTTTGACCTCCCCGAGGCGGAGTCGGAGCTTGTCGCGGGTTTTCATACGGAATATAGCGGCATGAAATTCGCTCTTTTTTATATGGCTGAGTACATGAACGCGTTCACGCTTTGCGGCATCGCGGCGACCCTGTACCTGGGCGGCTGGCAAGGCCCTTTTCTTCCGTCCTGGCTCTGGTTCTTCGGAAAGACCTTTCTTCTTATCTGCGTCATGATTTGGTTCCGCGGCACGCTCCCCCGTTTCCGCGTCGACCAGCTGATGGGATTCGCGTGGAAATTTCTGTTGCCTCTTGCACTGATCAATATTCTTGTGACTGCGCTCTGGCAATTCACATCCCATTTCACGGCGTGGCTCGGATCGCTCCTGATCCTGGCCGTGTCGTTTTGGGGTTTGGTTCAACTCAACCGTACTTTTGTTCCTGAAAAACGCCGCTACCCTTTGGAAAGCTGACCGATGCCGATCCTGGAATTGGCCGTAAAATTCGGAACTTATGCCGCGATGGGCGCGATTCTGATCTTCGCCTTGGGGGTCGTGACCCTGCGGAATCTGTTCCATTGCGCGCTCTGTCTTGCGGCCGTAATGATCGGCATCGCGATCCTCTATGTCGTGCTTCAGGCGGAATTCCTCGCCGCGGTCCAAATCCTTCTTTATGTCGGGGCCGTTGTAACCCTGGTGATCTTCGCGATCATGCTGACCGAACACCTCGCCGGAAAAACCGTCCGCCAGACTAATTCGCAAAGCCTTGCGGCCATTCTGGGTCTTCTGGGTTTTGTGGCCGTGATCGCCGCCTTGATCGTCAAAACGCCCTGGCCGGTCACTCCAACGGCGATGGAAGCCAAGGTTTCCGTCATGGGCCTCGGAAAAGCGTTGATGGGCCTTTATGTTTTCCCGTTCGAGGTCATCTCGATCGTACTCATCGCGGCCCTGATCGGGACCGTCGTCATTGCCAAAAAAGACGCCCCGGAGGAACGCCTGTGATCGCGCTTCCCTTGTCCCACATGCTGATCTTTTCACTGCTCCTTTTTGCGATCGGTCTTTACGGCGCGCTCGTGCGGCGCAATATTATCGGCATTCTAATCTCGATCGAGCTGATGCTGAACGCCACCAACATCAATCTGATCGCGTTTTCAAAATACACTTCTCTTGCTCCGGAAACGGGACAGATCTTTGCGATCTTCGTGATCGCGCTTGCCGCCACGGCCGCCGCCGTAGGCCTCGCGATCGTTCTGGCCCTTTACCGGACCCGAAAAACCATTTATTCCGACGAGGTTCATTTGCTGAAATGGTAATTTCTTACAAAAATCCGAAATCCGAAGCGCGAAATACGAAACGAATTCAAAATTTAAACGTTTTAAATTCGAATTTTGGATTCCGGCCGTTTAGATTTATTTTGAATTTCGATATTCGAATTTCGAATTTAAGGCGCTTTCATGGCTGATCAACTGATTCTGGTTCCTTTGTTTCCTTTTTTAGCGTTCGCGGCGAATATTCTGGCCGGACGCTGGCTTAAGAATCGCGCGGCATGGCTTTCCGTCGCCGCCAGTTTCCTGGCCACGGCGATCGCGCTCCCCGTGTGTTGGGCGGTTTTCCAAGGCGGGCATTTCGCGCGGCAGGGAACCTGGCTCATGCTCGGCACGGCGCCGCTCAAGTTCGGTTATCTGATGGACCCTCTTTCGGCGGCTCTTCTTTTTATGGTCACGATCGTGGGCACCTTGATCCAGATCTATGCCGCCGGATACATGCACGGCGACCCGCGCTACAGCCGTTTCTTTGCCTACGTCTCGCTTTTCATGTCCGCCATGCTCACGCTCGTCATTTCCGATAATTATCTGCTCTTTTTCATGGCCTGGGAGATCATGGGACTTTGTTCCTATCTTTTGATCGGATTTTATTTCGAGAAGGATTCTGCCGCCGATGCCGCCCAGAAGGCGTTCCTCACCACTCGCGTCGGCGATATGGGTTTTCTCCTCGGATTTCTTACGCTTTTCACGGCGCTTGGCACGCTGAATTTCGCCCGGATGAATGCCCTCCTGGCCGGAATACACGGCGGCCACGCGGCTTTGAACACGGGACTTCTCTCGATAGCGGCGCTTTTTATTTTCTGCGGCACGATCGGAAAATCCGCGCAGTTTCCTCTTCATGTGTGGCTGCCGGATGCCATGGAAGGCCCGACGCCCGTGAGCGCGCTCATCCATGCCGCCACGATGGTCGCGGCCGGCGTTTTCCTTGTCGCGCGCTCTTTCGCGCTTTTCACGGTCGTCCCGAACATTTTGCCGGTCGTCACCGCCGTCGGCACGATTACGGCGTTCATGGCGGCGTTCATCGCGCTGACCCAGAATGACATCAAGCGCATTCTCGCCTATTCTACGATTTCGCAGCTGGGTTACATGGTTACGGCCCTGGGGCTTTCCGGCCTCGGCGCCGGGACCTTTCATCTCATCACGCACGCTTTTTTCAAAGCATTGCTCTTCCTCGGCGCGGGCAGTATCATCCACGGCACGCATGTCCAGGATATACGCGAGATGGGCGGACTGTTCAGAAAAATGCCGCAGACCGCTATAACCTTCCTCATCGCGAGCCTTGCGCTGGCCGGCATCCCCCCGCTTTCCGGATTCTGGTCCAAGGACGAGATCCTGCTTGCGGCTTTTGGCTCCGGAAATTCTCCGGTCTTCGGCGTTCTGCTCCTTACGGCCTTCATGACGGCTTTCTATATGTTTCGTTTGATCTTCCTGACTTTTTTTGGCGCTCCGCGGAATGACAAAGTCCGCGCGCATGAATCTCCGGCGCTCATGACCGTGCCGCTTTGGTGCCTCGCGATCGGATCCG
>JAHFHJ010000170.1 GCA_023246985.1 Candidatus Omnitrophota bacterium
TTCGGATTTCGGATTTAACGGTAATATTCCCCTTGGTAGACGAATTGGGCTTTGCCCTCCAGAAAAACCTTGGTGATCTCCTGGTCTTTTTTTTGGATATCGATCCGGAGCTTTTCTCCGCCCCGGGTCAGAACACTGACCGGCGGTTCGAGATATCCTTTCAGCACGCTCACGATCGCGGCGGCGGTCGAACCCGTACCGCAGGCAAGCGTTTCGTTCTCCACGCCGCGTTCATAGGTGCGAACGGCGATCTCTTTTTTCCCCCGTACTTCCACGAAATTCACGTTCGTCCCGAACGGCTGGAAATGCGCGTGATGGCGGACGGCTTTCCCGATCTCAAAAACATCGAGCTTTCCGAGATCTTTGACAAAAATCACGGCATGAGGCACGCCGGTGTCGAGAAAAGTGTAATGCAGCCGGCTTTTGCAAACTTCCAGAACGCCGTCCATTTCGAAGACGCGGGGCTTCACGAGCTGGACCCTGATCAGATCCTTGGGCCCGACTTCGGCTTCAATCACGCCGGAACCCGACTCGAAATTCATCCGGGAAGAATACTTTAAAATATCATGCGCGTAGAGCGCGATGCAGCGGAATCCGTTCCCGCAGGCCGCCGCCTCCGACCCATCCGGGTTGAGAATACGCATCTTGAAATTCGCTGTCTTGGAATTCTCAAAAAGCAATAGCCCGTCGGCACAAACGCCTTGACGGGGACGGCAGATCTCCCGCGCGAAGGCGGTCGGGTCCTTCACGATCCCGCGGCGGTTATCGACCACCACGAAATCATTCCCCGAAGCAACCATTTTGTAGAAAGGAATAGAGTTTTTCATTTTTTTATATGTCATCCCCGCATGCCTTTAGTGGGAATCCAGACTGGACTCTTGCCTTCGCCCGCCTGCCGGCAGACAGGCGGGAATGACAAGCAAAAACCAATATAAATGCTTGAAGAACCTGAAGTTAAGCGGGCGTATTGTATCAAAAAAGGCAAGGAATGGGAAACCAGATTGCGGGAAATGCTGAACGAAAAAAATATGACTTTTTGTTATCCGTTTCACGTTCGACGCTTCCCGCGAAAATTATCTTGACGCCTTATGCCAAGATAATTTTCGCAGGTTCGAAGCCGTTGAAGTTGGGAGCGGCGCGGGTCTGTAGTTCTTATCTTTTCGCTTATTTTCTTCTCTTCGGCTTTGAGACGATTTCTTCGGTAAAAGTACTGCTGGCGACAGAAGTGGTGCCGTCGCTATAGACCACATACCAGGTATAAACTTTTCCCGCTGATGTTCCGGAATAGGAGTAACTGACCGTGGCGGTAGCGCCTGTGCCACTCGAAGCGAGGTATGTCACTCCGTTTACGATGTAATACCACTTCCACGTAAGCGTATTCGCATTTTCGTCCGTCGCGGTAGCCGTGTAGGTGACCGTTGATCCTGCATACGCCTGATGGCCTGCTTTCAGAGGGTCAACATCCGTCGTGGTTGTTGTTACGGAACCGACCCAAGGCGGTTGATTGAATTGCAGAACCGTCAGGCTGACGGTCGCGATATTGGAATAATCCTTGCCGTCATACGCCGTATAGGTGAAAGAATCAGCGCCATAATAATCTTGCGCTGGAGTGTAGATGTATTTCGTAGGATCATTCGGAAAATCAGGGTCACGCATCAGCGTCCCATGCTGGGGTTGAGTGACACTGTAGGTCACGGGATCGTTGTTTGCGTCCGTGGCCTGTGGTAGCGTGATCTTCTGGGGCGTGTTCAGATTCGTTGCCGGAGCCGTGAAGTTCTGGACTACCGGAGCGCTGTTGGGGGGCGGATCAGAGGCGAGCGTTTGGACGCTCCCTTTTCCCACCCCATAAAGAGATTGAACAGATGGCACTGCAATGTCCGTATCGGCAATGGTCGTTTTGCTTGAAGAAATAGTAGGGTACATCACCGAAGTCGCATCCGTGGTATGGTCCAACCCCAACGAATGTCCAAACTCATGGATGAGCGTTGCCACAAGGCCTATGCCGGCCGTAGCACCATAGCTCACTCCGCCCGCGATAACTGCCGGCAGCCCCCAAATGCGATTTCCGTCAAGATAAACGTCTCCATTAGTGGGATAATAGGCATAGGCCACATAATTATTAGTTGCCCCATATTTTACATCAAATGCCGCGCCACTCAAAACTCGGATAACGATCTGAGCCGCACTCGAAACAGCCTCCTGAAAAGTAAGGGGAATATACCCAGCCCATTGAGTAAAGGCCTGCTTGGTAGCTTCCCAAAACCCGGTTGTTTCTTGCTCCGTGGTCGTAGCAGATGTTTGCAGGTACTGATCGACGCTGGAATAATCAATGCCCCATGTGACGGTCGACGTAGTCCACTGGCCATGAGTTGGAATTAAAGAAGTGGTTAAAGTTGCGGCCGTCGTTGTCGTCGTACCGCCGCTCCCGGCCTCTGCAGATCTTTCATCCTCTGCGACCGATGCAATCGACTTCTCGAATTCCGAAGCTTCAACAGTTCCGTTAGCCGTTTGTGTTTTAGTCGTTGTTGCCGGAATGTCTGTTCCGGGAAGAGAAGTAACTGCCTTTTTTACCTGAGCGTCATTTTCGGCTTCTGTCTCAACACCCGATCCGGTTGACGAGAGCGGTTGATTGCCGCTCATAAAGTCCGTGCTGGTTGAAGCCGTCGCTACCGGCGCAGTAGGGGGAGCAGCGTCAATCGTTGCAGAAACAACCGGCGCAAGCTGTTGTGTCGGATCCGTTGGGGCAAGGTCTGCGGCAAATGAGACCGGCATCACAAGAAAAATCAAAAAA
>JAHFHJ010000058.1 GCA_023246985.1 Candidatus Omnitrophota bacterium
CCATCGCGTATCTGAGGACGATACGGACCGCCGAAAAGATGTTTTTTACTAAAAATGGGACCTATGTTACTTCATGCATTGCTTTCCCCGCCTGTGTTCCGTGTTCGGCCCCACCCAATACGGCCGCCGAAATAAGATGCCTGCTAGGCGCGGAAGTTTTTACCGCGGATTACGGTTTTTCCATAACACAAGCAGCGACAACTTTTACGGCAACGGCCACAAGAACCGTGGGCGGGGCCACGATCATTCTTGACCAGGACGGTGCATGGACCGGGACCTCAACTTATCTTCCCTGCGCATCGGGAACTATTTGTTAGTGAAAAAAGGGGACAGCGCCTGATTTTCATTGATACAAATAGTCGGAAATCAGCGCCGCCACGGCCGCGGTTTCGCCGAAATCGACAAGCATCGGGACAGGCAGTCCGTGAATGCCTGGCCCTTTAAAAAATCGAAAAGGAGAACGCCATGTTTAAAAAAATAACGATTCTTTTTTTGTGGATGGGGCTCACTTTTTTTGCCGCGAGCGCGTTCGCCGGAAAAGTCGAACTGACGACCTACTATCCCGCGCCGACCGGAGAATACAATACCGTGAAATTTTCTCCCACGGCTTCGGCGCCCGTCTGCAACCCAGGCGCGAAAGGGACGGTTTATTATAAAGACGGCGCCCTAGAAGGCCTCTATGTCTGCGATGGAACTCAGTGGATTCCGGTGGGCAGCCAGGAGCAAGCGTATACCGGCGAACTGGTTACTTTTACCAAGAATGGGAATCAGACTGTGGCAGATACACTGGGGTGTAGTGGTGCCTGTTGGAAAGGAAAATATATCCAGGATTGGAATCCTTCTTTGGCGACAAATTATCCGGGTTGCGGCATTACGCCGGTGAATGAAGAAATATCGCTCGGTTCCGGACCCAGTTTCAGAGAAGGTGTATTGAAAGTAGATCTCCGTTGTTTTAAAAGTGGTTTCTATTTGATAGAGTGGGATGGTTCCGTGGCGGTAGATGGCGCGGCAAACAAATGGGCGGCCTTGACTTTAAAATACGCCTATCTGGATAAAAACGGCGACCTATCGAGTTGGAAAGCTCTTGCTTCTAGCGTGGGAAATAAAGTCTTTGAGGATGAGGCAAATCCCGGATTTAATAGCTGGCCGCCGCCGCCGCCGCCGGATTCGGCGGCGAAATATAGTGCTTATCCACTGGCGTTGGATACCAGACTTGCCATCGACCTTTCTACAATTCCTGACGATGCCGAATATCTTTATCTTTCTCTGTACGCAAAGAACGTTGATAATCCTAGTAATGGCCCTGATTACATGAGCGGTGCGCCGGGAGGTGTAATCCAGTCCAGGGTTGACGGTGGATTTTCTATAACGGTGACCCGGGTTAAATAGGAGAAATGGAAAAAGGGACAGCGCCTGATTTTCGTTGATAAAAATAATCGGAAATCAGCGCCGCTCCAATTTCAACTCCGTCGAGATTAATAGGTATCGGGGCAGGCACCTTTTCCCTAAAAAGGTGACGGACCCTTTTAATTTCGCAATTTCGCTTTATTGACAAGTCCCATGATGCTTGAGTATGATACCGCAAATGGGACAGCCAACGATGTCTATTCAGCGTATTTTAAGGCGTAAGGCGGCGCGTCGGACGCGCGGCTTTGCGCTTTTTTTATTTCAGCGGCCAGCGACTATTCTGACTTTAATTTTCTTTTCATGAAGGGCAGTCGGGACGAGAAATATTGGGACTACCCCCAACTTTGAATTTTTTTACACAAAGGGCAGTTGGGGTTGTCCCAAGTTCAACTTCGTTAGAATTGATAGGTATTGGGACTAGCGGCCAGAGACCAGCGACCCGAGGAGGAATGCTATGTCAGTTTTTATCGGAAAAGACCGCAAGGCGCGGCGCGCCTATGGATTTGACGAGATTGCCCTGGTGCCGGGCGATGTGACGATCAACCCGGAGGAAGTGGATATCCGCATGCCGCTGGGCGGGATGACGCTCCCGATCCCGTTCCTCGCGTCCGCGATGGACGGCGTGGTGGACCCGAAGTTCGCGATCGCGATGGGGAAGCTCGGCGGCCTTGCCGTGCTGAACCTCGAAGGGATCTACACCCGCTACGATGATTATGAAACGATTCTCGAGGAAATCGCCAAATCGACGCCGGAGAAGGCCACGCAGCTGGTTCAGAAACTTTACGTGAAGCCCATTAACGAAAAGCTTATCGCGAAACGCGTCCGGGAGATCAAAAAGGCGAAAGGGCTCTGCGCCGTCAGCGCGATCCCGCAGCGCGCCGAACGGTTCGGCAGAATCGCGGAAGACGCGGGCGCCGATATCTTTGTGGTGCAGTCCACCGTGACGACGGTCCGCCATATCGCGAAGGCCTATCAGGTCGTGGATTTCAAAAAACTCTGCAAAAAAATGAAGCTCCCCGTGATCCTCGGGAACTGCGTTACTTATAAGGTCGCCCTGGAACTCGCGGAGACCGGTTGCGCCGGGCTTCTTGTCGGGATCGGACCGGGTTCGGCCTGTACGACGCGAGGCGTGTTGGGGATCGGCGTTCCGCAGGTGACCGCGATCGCGGACTGCGCCGCCGCCCGCGAATTTTATTACAAGAAAACCGGGCACTATGTTTCCATCATCGCGGACGGCGGCATGTCGACCGGCGGGGATATCTGTAAATCCATCGCCAGCGGCGCGGACGGCGTGATGGTGGGTTCCGCGTTTGCCCGCGCCAAGGAAGCTCCCGGCCGCGGTTTCCACTGGGGTATGGCGACGCCGCACGCGAACCTCCCGCGCGGCACGAGGATTCACGTGGGGACGACCGGCACGCTCGAGGAAATCCTCTACGGTCCCGCGCGTCTTGACGACGGAACGCAGAACCTTATCGGGGCGCTCCGCACTTCAATGGGGAATGTCGGCGCCCGGAATATCCGCGAGATGCAGCTGACCGAGATCGTGATCGCGCCGGCGATCAAGACCGAAGGAAAACTTTTCCAGACCGCGCAAAAACTGGGCATGTGTAAATAACAGGAAATAGGGGATAGCGTATAGCGGATAGGAGAAACAAAAAAAGAATCGAATTTTTCTATACCCTATACGCTAAACCCTAATAATTAGATTTATGGAACAAACGATCGTCGTTCTGGATTTCGGATCGCAGTACACGCAGTTGATTGCCCGCCGCGTGCGCGAGAACAAGGTGTTTTCCAGGGTCTATCCGTTTAGCGCGCCTTTTGAGAAAGTGATGGCCGAGAAACCGAAAGGGATCATCTTCTCGGGTTCTCCGGCCAACGTGTACGGCAAAGGCGCTCCGATTCCGGACCGCCGTTTTTTCCACTGCGGGATTCCCCTCCTCGGGATCTGTTACGGAATGCAGCTCCTTTCCCACAAGCTCGGAGGCCGGGTTCATAAATCCAGGAAGCGCGAATACGGTTTTTCAAAACTCCATATCTCCAGGCGTGAAAGCCCGCTCTTCCGGGGAATCCCCAGGACGCTTACGTGCTGGATGAGTCATGGGGACAAGCTGGATAAGATCCCGGAAGGGTTTGAGCGGTTGGCCTATACCGAGAATGCCCCGTTTGCCGCCATGGGGGACGCCCAGCGGAAGATCTACGCCATCCAGTTCCACGCCGAGGTCGCGCACACCGAGCAAGGCTCCAAGATCCTCAGGAATTTTCTGGTGAGCGTTTGCGGCTGCAGGCCGTGCTGGACGCCCAAGTCCTTCATCAAAGAAAGCATCCGGAAGATCCGCGAACGGGTCGGTCACGATCGCGTGGTGCTCGGCCTCTCCGGGGGCGTGGATTCTTCGGTCGCGGCGGTACTGCTCCATAAGGCCCTCGGCAAAAAACTAAACTGCATCTTCGTGGACAACGGGCTTTTGCGGTACAAGGAAGCGGACAAAGTCGAGAAAACCTTTCGCGGTCACTTCAAAATGAATCTCAAGGTAGTGAATGCGGAGAAGATCTTCCTCGACCGGCTTAAAAAAGTGATCGACCCCGAAAAGAAGCGCAAGATCATCGGCAGGGCTTTCATCGATGTTTTCCAAAAAGAGGCCCACCGCCTCGGCAAAGTGCCGTTCCTGGCTCAAGGGACGCTTTATCCCGACGTGATAGAATCCGTTTCTTATTTCGGCGGTCCCACCAGCGTGATCAAAAGCCATCACAACGTCGGCGGACTTCCGAAAAACATGAAATTCAAACTGGTGGAGCCGCTCAAGGAACTCTTTAAAGACGAGGTCCGCGCGGTCGGTTACGCGCTTGGGATCGACAAAGACATCGTCGGCCGTCAGCCGTTCCCGGGGCCCGGACTCGCGGTGCGGATTCTCGGGGAAGTCCGTAAAGACCGTTGTGACCTTCTTCGTAAGGCGGACCGGATCGTAATCGATGAGATCAAAAAGGCCGGTTTTTATGACAAAGTTTGGCAGTCGTTCGCGGTGTTGCTTCCGATCCAGAGCGTCGGGGTGATGGGAGACGAGCGTACTTACGAGAATGTCGTAGCCCTGCGCGCCGTGACCTCCCAGGACGGCATGACCGCGGATTGGGCGAAACTTCCCCCCGAGCTTTTGGGGCGCATCTCGAACCGCATCATCAATGAAGTGCGCGGCATCAACCGCGTTTGCTACGATATCTCTTCGAAGCCCCCGGCCACGATCGAGTGGGAATAATTCATTCGCATAACGCGATACGCGCGACGCGCAGCGATCATAAAGAAAAGGTGTTTTGTGCCCTATAGACATTGCGCGTTACGCGTTGTGCGTTGAGCGACTTATGAGCCATAGCGACTTCGTTCATCTTCATTGTCACACGGAATACAGTCTCCTCGACGCGACCTGCAAGATCCATGAGCTCATGACGCGTTCCAAAGAGCTCCGTTTCCCGGCGCTTGCCATGACCGATAACGGCAATCTCTTCGGCGCCATTCAGTTCTATTCCAGGGCCATGAAAGAAGGGATCAAACCCATCATCGGCATGAGCGCTTATGTGGCTCCCGGATCCCGCCTCGAGAAACAAGCGCATGGCGTCAAGGAGGCCTCCTTTCATCTCACGCTTCTGGCCGCTGACGAAAAGGGTTATCGGAATCTGATGAAGCTCGCAAGTATCGGATACACGGAAGGTTTTTATTACCGGCCGCGCGTCGACAAGGAAATGCTTCGGGAGCATTCGGAAGGTCTGATCGCGCTCAGCGGCGGACTGAAAGGGGAGGTTCCTTACTATCTTTATCATGACCAGATGCATGACGCCCGCAAGGTCGCGGAAGAATATGCCGGGATCTTCGGAGAGGACTGTTTTTTCCTCGAGATCATGGATCATGGGCTGGAGCCGCAGAAACGGGTCATCCAGGGTTCGCAAAAGATCGCCCAGGATCTCAAGCTTGGCCTCGTCGCGACCAACGACGTGCATTACATCCATCAAAATCAGGCGATGGCGCACGACGCGCTTATCTGCATCGGGACGGGTTCGAAGCTTGAAGAGCCGAACCGCATGCGCTATCAAGGCAATCAATATTATCTCCGGTCCGCGGAGGAGATGAAAAGTCTTTTCCGGGATCTCCCCGAGGCCCTCCGTTCGACGATTGAGATTGCGGAGCGCTGCAATCTCGAGCTCGATTTCAACAAGATCTTCCTGCCGCAATTCGCGCCGCCCGACGGGAAAACGCAGGTTCAATACATGGAAGAGCTTTGCTTCAGGTTCCTTCGTGAACGATTCTCGGGCGAGATCCCTCCGGAGTACGAGGCGCGTTTACGCACGGAGATTACGCTCATCCACAAGATGGGTTATATCAGTTATTTCCTGATCGTTTGGGATTTCATCCGGTTTGCCCGGGAGAAGCATATTCCGGTGGGGCCCGGACGCGGTTCGGCCGCCGGCAGTCTGGTCGCCTACGCGCTTCATATCACGGATATCGATCCCATCCGGCACCATCTCTATTTTGAGCGGTTTCTCAATCCCGAACGCGTGAGCATGCCGGATATCGATATTGATTTCTGTTACGAACGCCGCGACGAAGTGATCGATTACGTGAAGCGTAAATACGGCGCGCAGAACGTGGCGCAAATCATCACCTTCGGGACGATGGCGGCGAAGGCGGCGGTGCGCGACGTCGGACGGGTGATGGGGATCCCGTACGGGGAGGTGGACCGCATTGCAAAATTGATTCCGCTGGAGCTGAAGATCACGATCAAGCAGGCTCTGGAGCGCGAACCCGCGCTCAAGGAGATGGCCGCCGCCGACGTCCGTATGGCCCAACTTATAGAAACCTCGCAAGCGCTCGAAGGCCTCTCACGGCACGCGTCGATCCACGCGGCCGGAGTGGTGATCTCGGACGTGCCGCTTACCGAGCACGTGCCGCTTTATAAGACCGAAGACCAGATCTGCACGCAATATACGATGAAGGATCTGGAGAAGATCGGTCTTCTCAAGATGGATTTTCTGGGTCTCAAGACGCTCACGGTGATCGATGAAGCCGTCAAAATCGTCCGGAAAATGCGCGGCGTGAGCATTGACATTACGAAGCTTCCGGAAGACGATCCCGCGACTTACGAAATGCTTGCCAAAGGCGACGCGCTGGGGGTGTTCCAGCTGGAAAGTTCGGGGATGCGCGATCTTCTTAAAAAAATGAAGCCGAGCCGTTTCGAACATCTCGTGGCGCTCTTGGCGCTCTATCGTCCCGGACCTCTCGGAAGCGGCATGGTGGATGATTTCATCAAGCGCATGCGCGACCCCAAGCTTATCCAATACGATCATCCGGCGCTTGAACCGAGTCTCAAAGAAACTTACGGCGTCATTCTTTATCAGGAGCAGGTGATGAGAATCGTCAGTGATCTCGCCGGCTTCACGCTCGCGCAGGCCGATTCGCTTCGCCGCGCCATCGGGAAAAAAATCCCGGAGGTGATGGCGAAGGAGAAGAAGGCTTTCATGGACGGCGCCATGAAACGGGGGGTCAAGGAAAAAGTCGTCGAGAAGATCTGGGAACTCATTGATTTCTTCTCGGGGTATGGTTTCAATAAATCCCATTCCACGGCCTACGCGGCGGTGTCCTATCAGACGGCCTATCTCAAGGCCCATTATCCCGTCGAATTTATGACCGCGCTTCTGACCTCGGAAATGAACAATACCGACAAGGTGGTGCAGTACATCGAGGCCGCCAAGAAGATGGGGATCGACGTTCTGCCTCCCGCGGTGAACGAAAGCTTTTCGGATTTTACCTGCGCCGCGGATCATATCCTGTTCGGGCTTGCGGCCGTCAAAAATGTCGGTTCCACGGCGATCGAATCCATCATTGCCGCCCGAATCAAGGAAGGTCCCTTTCGCTCGCTTTTTGATTTTATCCAGCGCGTGGATCTCAGGACCTGCAATCGCAAGGTTTTGGAGAGTCTGATCAAGTGCGGCGCCTTCGATGAATGGAAGCTTCACCGTTCCCAGTTGTTGACCATGCTCGACGCCGTCCTGGATATGGGGGCGAATCTCCAGAAGGACCGGAGCCGCGGGCAGCTTTCCTTTTTCGGGAGCGGCGGGGAAGCGCATGAGGGTTTTCACGATCCTCAGGCCGCGGTCCCGGATATTCCGGAATGGCCGGAGAATCAAAAACTGGCGTATGAGCGGGAATTGATCGGTTTTTATGTTTCCTCCCATCCGCTTTCAAAATACGCCAAGATCCTTAAAAACTACGCGACCGCGACCACGGCCAACCTTTCGGAGTTCAATCATCAAGCCGAGGTGACGATCGGCGGGATCATTGATACGATCAAAGAGATCCTGACAAAAAAGGGAGATAAGATGGCGTTCCTAAGCCTTCAGGATCTGAACGGCTCTTGCGAAACCGTGGTCTTCCCGAGCGTCTACAAGGCCGTCGGGACGCTGCTTCAAAAAGACGCGCTCATTTTTGTGAAAGGCAAGATCGACGCCCGCGACGATGTGGCGAAGCTCTTGGCCGATGAGATCGTGCCGCTCGAGGAAGTGCCCGAGCGTTTTACCCGCCTCCTCGCCATCACTCTCAAGACCGCCGGGTTGGGGCCCGAAGTGCTTCAGGAAGTGCGGAAGATCCTCATGAAACACAAGGGGGGCACGCCCGTTTATCTGACCCTTCAGGATCCCAAAGGACGCATGACGGTTCTGGATTCCGGCGAGAATCTCAAGGTGGCAACTTCGGATGTCCTCTTCGACGAGCTCGAGCGTCTTTTAGGCGAAAACTCCGTCAAGATCCGCTCGTAGCGTTAACTCCAGACATGGCTTGAAGTTACAAGTTAAATCCTTGACAAAGCTTTCCTGATTTGCTATTTTTTTGCATCTTCAAACAGGATAAGCAGTTGGATAAAATC
>JAHFHJ010000171.1 GCA_023246985.1 Candidatus Omnitrophota bacterium
GTTTCTCAGTTGGCAGCCGGCGTTGCTCACGAAGTTAAAAACCCCTTGGCGATCATTCTTCAGGGGGTCGATTTTCTAAAGAACTCCGGGGGGATGCAGGATCCGACAGCCCTTGGAGTGTTGCGCAGCGTGACGGATGCGGTGCAGCGCGCGGATACGATCATTCGCGGGCTTTTGGAACTTTCGCGGCCTGAACCGCTCAAGCTCCGGCTTGAGGATGTTAACGCGGTGCTGGAAACGAGCCTTTTGCTTGTCAAAAATTCCATGGATCGAAACAATATTCATGTGCAAAAACAATGGCAATCCGGTCTTCCGAAAGTGGCGATCGACCGGGGGAAGATCGAACAGGTTTTTATCAATCTTTTTATGAATGCGGTCGATGCTATGGAACCTGGCGGCAGACTTATCCTGCGGACCCAATGGGCCGGTCGCGAGACAGCCGCGGCGGGTTCCCAGTCGTCCGCCCAAACGCAGGACAGGGTCATCGTTGAAATTGAAGATACGGGCTGTGGAATTCCGGAACAGGTGCTTTCGAAAGTGTTTTCACCTTTCGTGACGAGCAAGCGGGCTCGCGGGGGAAGTGGTTTGGGGCTCCCGATCGTGCGTAACATCATGGAAATGCATAAGGGGACGGTCCAAATTGAGAATGTTAAGTCAGGGGGGATAAGAGTGACTGTTGTTTTCCCTTGCCATAAGCGAAAAATACCAGGGGGTTCCCAATGAAAAGGAAGATTTTGTTGGTGGATGACGAGGCAAGCCTCTTAGAGCTCATGAAGCTTAATCTTGAAGCGACCGGAAAATATGAAGTCCAGGTCGAGAGCCGGGGTTTGAAGGCGGTTGATCGGGCAAAGGCGTTCAAACCGGACCTGATCTTTTTGGATATTGTGATGCCCGACATTGAGGGCTCCGAGGTTGCTTACTTGCTCAAAGAGGATCCCGCGCTCTCCAAGGTGCCGATCATTTTTTTGACGGCGACCGTCACTGCGGACGAGGTGGAACGTATGGGACAGAAAATAGGGGGACAGATTTTTCTCGCGAAGCCTGCTTCGCTGAAGCAACTTGTAGAGTGCATTGAAAAAGCAGTCCGTGAGTGAAAAAATGGCGACTTTTAAATATCGCGCAAAAGAAAATCACGGAGAAACCGTCGAGGGATTGATCGAGGCGGAGACGGAAGACGAGGCCCTCGAGAAGGTGAACCGGCTTGGCTATATACCCATCCGGATTGAACCCACGACGGCTGAAAAGAAAAAAGAACCGGAGGTCAAGGTCAAAGAAGTTTCTGAAGACCGGGGCATTCAATCCAAGGCCCGCATAAAATTATCCGAAAAGATCAAGGGAAAGGAGATCACGGCTTTTGGAAGGCAATTGGCAAGTCTTATTCGCGCCGGGGTTCCGATCCTCAAGGCGATCGGGACCATCAGCGAACAGTCTGAAAATCCCGTGTTCAAAAAAATGTTGGAACAGATCTATGACGATGTCAAGAACGGGGCTCCCTTCTCGCAGTCGCTGGATAAATTTTCGGATTTTTTTCCTTCTCTCTATGTCGCGCTCGTATCCGCAGGCGAGTTCAGCGGAAATTTGGACCAATCCCTCTTGCGCATTACGGAATATCGCCAAAAACAAGAAGAAATCCTTTCACGTGTCCGTTCCGCTTTGATCTATCCCGTCCTTATGGCGCTCACGGGCGTTGGGACTATTATTTTTATGCTTGTTTTTGTCATGCCCCGGCTTCTGGGGGTCTTTTCTCGTCTGGGAGGGGAGCTTCCGTTGCCGACGCGGATATTGATTCAAGCAAGTCAATGGACCCGAAGCCCGTGGCTTTGGGGGGTCGTGATGGCGGTATTTTTTTTCATGGCATTACGCTTCCGGAAAAAGGCGAAACAAAGCGCTGCCATGAGCTTGTTCATGCTCCGGCTTCCTCTTTTGGGATCGTTCACCCTCAAGGTCCAGATCGCGCGATTTGCGCGGACGATGGAGCTTTTGATCAAAAGCGGGATTTCGGTCATTGAAGCGATTCAGACCGCCGCGCCCGTCATCAACAGCACGATTTTAAGGAACGATCTTCTTATGTGTTTGCAGGACATTAAAGAAGGCGGGTCTTTCGGGAAAAGTCTGAAAAAGTCGAAACGTTTTCCAAGCTTTATGATCAATCTGCTGAGCGTAGGAGAAGAATCCGGGAAACTCGACGAAGCGCTCGGCGAGATCGCGAACTTTTACGAACGTGAATCCGATGAAGCGACGCGGATCATCACGTCGCTTTTAGAACCTCTGATGATCTTATCCATGGGTCTGGTTGTCGGATTTATTGTGATCGCTATGCTTCTGCCGATGTTTGAAATAAATATGATGGTGCGATAGGCCTATCGAATATGAGACTGAAACCTTACAGCCTCGGAATGTTTTCTTTGCTTTTTCTCGGGTTATTGACCGCCGCGAAACCGGCGCACGAACTTTGGAAAGAGACTCGAGGGGATCATTTTATCGTGTATTATGTCGATGCGGACACTTTTGCGCAGGAGGTGCTCCGGAAAGCGGAACAATACTACCGGCAAATTGGCGACGATCTTGGATATGAGCGTCGTTCCAGTTTCTGGCAGTGGGATAAGAGAGTCAAGATTTACGTTTATAAGACGCAGGAGGATTTTATTCAAGGGACCGGAAGGCAAGGATGGTCTCATGGCTATGCCGATTACACGAACAAGGCCATTTACAGCTATGAGTGGAAAGCGGGATTTTTGGAGGCTCTTTTGCCGCATGAGATCACGCACTTGATATTCCG
>JAHFHJ010000172.1 GCA_023246985.1 Candidatus Omnitrophota bacterium
CCGGCCCAGGAAAACAAGGATCATGCCCAAAAGCACGGCCCATTCCGCGCCAAAACTCATCACGATCGTTCCCACAAAAAGTTTTTGCGGGTGACGCTCCGGACCTTGGCTATTGGCCTGAGCGACGCGAAGGATCCGGGCGCTCACCCGCTGCATTACGAAAACCCCAAGGATCGCAGCGGTCAAAGCGCCGTATTGAGCCAGGGGATACGCTTGCGCGTTCAGGATCGCCGGACCGCCCTTCCCCATGGGGATCAGATAGAATCCGATCGCGCCGTACGCCAAGACCGATAGCGCCATCCCCACCGTCATCTTCCGCGCCTGCTTGTAGAACTTCTTCGCCAATTCGATCCGATCCATTGGGGTCTCCTTTTCTTTCGGAACTATCGTTCGCCGAGCAAGGGTTTTTCAAGCTCGGGATTTTCAAGAAGGCTTCCGTAATGAAAGACGGCGCAAACCGGAACTCCCGTTTTTTCACAAGACCGGAATTCTTTCTCGAAAGTCCCGGGAGAACGGACAAGTTTGTAGGCCCCCACGGCCAAAAACAATTTCGCGGGGTCTGAAACTTTGCTTTTCGCGACCGCGTTCCAACGCTCATATTCGGCCGGATCCGGGGAATAATTCATAACCGTCACAAAATCCACAAGACCGCTATTCACCCACGACGGCCAATCCTGAAACGCTTCATGGAGCGCGCGGGCGTAGGACATACACCCGGTCGCGGAGATTCGAAGGCCGGGCCGGATCGACCGGACTTTCTGAATGAGAAGTCTTAAAAGTTCCGTGACCTGAGCGCGTTTCCAATCGTTCCAGAGCCGGCTTCCCTCCTCGGGCTTTGCAAGGCCCGTCGCTTTTTTAAAACGATCCGTGTTGATCTTCGTATAGCCGTACCGGGGATGACTGTCGGGATAGCGAATGTAATCGAACTGGACGCCGTCTAATTCAGGATAGGCCCGGACGATCTCCCCCGCCATGGCGACAAGTTCCCGGCGTACCCGCGTATCCCCCGGTTCGAGAAAATACTGGTTGTCGATCTTGTAATCGGCAAGCGTCTTTTTTTCTTCCGGATTCCGGGTCAAAATATCCGGCCCATATTTCTTGAGGAGAGGCGCGTTGACATTCTCGCTCAGACTCAGCATATTCAGCCAGGCATGGACCTCGATCTTCGCGCCGTGCGCCTCACGGATCAGAAACGCAAAAGGATCTTCCCCGAGCGTCTTCAAAGCGGCGTCATAAGGCGCCGAGTCTCCGACTTGAGACGGAAACCACGCCTGATTCGCGCGATAGATCTGCACAAAGAGGATCTTGACGCGCGCTTGTTTCGCCCAATCGATAAGCTGACGAATCGCTTCGCGGCTTGAAAGCGTCGGCGGGTTCTGGATCAGGGACACAAAAAGGCCGCGCTGCGGACGGGATTCACAGCGCGCAGGATGCGGAAAGACCCCCAGCAGGATCAAACAACAGAGGAGTATATTTTTTTTCATTCAGTCAAAGAGACGCCGCTTCCTACCGGCCGGTAGAGAAAATAACGGGAGAGATGAAAAAATAAAGATGCCGAAACGATCCTGAGGTTTCGCCGCTTCTCGTAGACAGCTCACGGCCGGTATTATACTAATACGCGCCTGAAATGCCAGGGGGATAGACTTTGGGGGTGCAAGACTGTGGTTGTGGAAAATTAAAGATGGAGGAAGCCGTAGGCCGAACGACGCTCGCGAGGCGAAGCGGGCAAGGGGGACGGGGATGACACCCTTTGAAAAATTCTATACCGACTTGGGCGGGAGGATGGGATTGGGACTACCCCCAACTTTGAATTTTTTTACATAAAGGTAGTTGGGGTTGCCCCATCCCGCCTTTGGCGGGATGATAGGGATTGGGACTCATTGGTGAATCGGTTGAGTATCTCTGTTTCCAACAGGATCAGGGGAAGTACGCTTGCAGCGAAACGTTCCGGATCCAGCTCTCCCATTGATTCCAGGTTTCGGGATCCCTGTCCGGAGAACCCTGCGAAATGCGGTTCCAGTTCATATAGGTCGTAATCTTCTTCCCCTGGTTCCATTTCTCGGCGCTCCCTCGCTCAGGGCTTCCGTCATCGGCGTAGCGCAGGGCCGCGTGATAGACAAGCCCGGCCCTGGATTCATTTCCAATCTGCCTGTATCGCGTCCAGGTCATCGACTTCGGTTTGCCCGTCTTTAGGGAATATCGGAAGGCCGTAAGTTCCCGCGTGGCCTTTTGACCTGCGGGCTTGGAAATAATATCAAAAAGTTCCTGTTCCTTTGTTTTTTGATCGTTCCGGTAGTTATAATCAATCCGGCGCCGGATTGTTTTTTCATAGATAAGATGATCGTCCCGGTCATATTCCTCGATGACCGTTTGCTGTTTGGATTCATCGCCCTCGTCGGAGCGTTCCGTTCTCGCTTGGGTTTGACGGCCGTTCGAATAAACGCGCCTGCAAGAAGTCGTCCCTGCGCCGTCGACGCCGTCCTGCGAGCATTTTTCCGAAACAAGCATCGCGACTTCCATTTCATCCCTTGCAACTTGGACCGGATTTTCCGTCGTCATTTTTGAAATCGGTGATTCGTTGATCATAAACTCAATCGAAGTTTTTGGCGAAGTCCGCTCGAGCGGCTGATCCTGAGCGGATGTTGGCAGAATCGATGGTGGAGCGCTGATCGCTGGCCGGGGTTGCTCTTGGACGTCATTTTGAAAAGGTCCCCCCTGAGCAAAAGCCGCGGGGGCTAACCATAGGCACC
>JAHFHJ010000006.1 GCA_023246985.1 Candidatus Omnitrophota bacterium
ACGCCTGTCCCATCCCAATCGGTATCGACTCAGACGCGTACCGAAGAACAAACGGCTGCGTTCTCAGGGGGCGCCGGCGCGAAAGCCGTTGGGGAGACGGGAAAGACGCCTCTGACGGGTGCAGAGAAAACGGAATCGCATGAGCCTGCCGCGGCATGGAGAGAAACCTCCCAATCCGGTTCTGACGAACAAGCGGATGTGCTCCAAGCCAGGCTCACGAATCTCAAAAAAGAGATCCATGACACCGAAGGAGCTATTAGAGATGTCAAAAGTGAGAGCCATAACGGGGTCTACGATTACAGTGGGGCGTTCACAGATAAAATTCGCGATCTGGAATGGAAATTGAGAGACCAAATCGAAGAACGCAATAAGCTTAAGACCCAGCTTGACCGGTCGCTTGCCGCCCATGCGAAGTCCGTTGAACCCAAGTCCGCACCCGTCCCGGAAAAACCGGCGAGCCCCGTCGTAAAAACAGCCGTTGCTCGGGAAGCCGCTAAAGCCGGTCCGGCCGGTGCAGCAGAAAAGACCGTAGATCTCATGATAAAAGAACTCACTGCACCGATGCCCTCAACGGTTCGCGGTGTGGTCGATGAGGTTTTTGAACGGAACCTGGACCTTATGCTCGCCGGCCTGGATGTTGAGACCGCGGCCGCATGGCGGGATCATTATAATAATTATCTTCGTAATCGGTTTGTGGGTACCATTGGAGTTCAGCACCGTCCATTCGAAGTCGGAACACCCGGTTCTCCGGAAACGTCGGGCCCGGGTCTTGGCGGTGTCGTTCCCATCTTGGCCGCGCCGACCGCAGGGACCGAACAATCGAGAACCGTTGCAACCCTCACTCTGCAGAACCAGGTTCTGAATTTGGAGAAGGCCCAGAACGCCAAGGTTACGGATGCCCAGTCGAAGGTCCGCGAAGCCGAACTCGTTCTGGCGCAGGACCAGAAGCTTAAAGGGGCGTTCGAAGACCTTTTTGAGATCGTCTTCATTAACAAACAGATCGACGAGGGCGATGCGGTCATCCGTTTGCTCAATAAGAGGATCGAAGAGATCGAAAGCAAAGAGGGGGCCGCGAAGGATATGGATCATGTTCGTATCCTTAAACACATTATCGCGAGCATCCTTCAGCCGAAGATCGACATCCTCAGGACCGATAAAGAATCGCGTCTCAGGGGGGTCAAAAATGCTGCGGGGCGTTTTAGTTCTGCAAGATTTGGGATCGCAGCCGACGAGCAGGCTGATTTTGATAAAGAATTAACCTTTGAAAATATCGCGGGGGTGATCGATGCGCTGGGATTTGGGGATGAATATGTGCGAGCTCGATATGACGCAGCGACTGCCCATCTACTCAAATCCGCGGCCCGGGTCCAATCATTTCCGGACCTCAATCAGTTCGTGTTCGCGTTGCCGGAGTACAGCCGAAGCTTTTTAAATTGGAAATCGGATCGCACTGCAGCCACGCTTTATCTCGAGCTCAACAATAAGTATTTCTATAATCTCGAGATTCAGAAAAAAGAATTCGCCTTGGGAGCTTCCCAGTGGGTCGACAAAGTTCGCGAATTGAGAAACCAAAGTATCGAAGATCACTTCCTGCTTGAGCGGGCCCGGGAAGACCTCAAGGACCACCAGCAGGAATTGCGGTATTATCAGGAGCTTTTAGCGGCTATCGAAAATGATCCTAGCAAGGCATATTTGCGAAATGTCCAGGTTCAGGGGATCTTGGAAAAAACGGAATCCACCCAAGGGCCGCTTCTACCGATCGATTATGCCAGCGCTACGGTCCGCGCTTTTCAGCTGCATCAACAGGTTGACGGTACCGAAAAAACGATCCGTGTTCTGAAAGCCCGCATTGCCGAGACAGACAAATTGCCGGAGATGGTCAAGACCTCTGTGGCGGACCTTCAAAAGAAGGATCCCGAAAAGGAACGCTATCTTGTCAATCTCCTTACATTGAATCAAGCCACGCCGGACGACATCGCGGCAGAAGCTAAAGCAAAACAAAAAGATTTGACGGACGAAGGTGAAAAAGTGGGGGCTCTTAGCGAAACCGCTCTGGCGGAATTTGAGAGTGTTGCCGCTCAAGAGACTTGGAAAACCTGGATGGGGACTGAAACCGCGAAAAGGGACATTAACAGATTGAAAGCCATTGTTCCAATCTGGATATCCATCTATGCGAAGTTCGGGTTCGGGTTCGGTTCCAACAGTGGCCCAGCTGCTGAAGCCGGGGGCAAATTGCTTGTTTATAATCCGTCAAAGGGCCTTCAGGAACTGGAAAAAGCGCTGGCCAAAGAATCCGCCCGAGGGGCTTTCGATCAGGCGGAGCTCCTGCTTCAGGAGCTTGTCCGCAGCAAAGTCAGCCAGATCCGCACGCAATCCAAACTATTGAAAGAGAGCCGTGACCAGCTTGAGCGTGAAAAAAAGAGTCTTACGAGCATTCAAGAAACCATCCGGCAAGTTAAAGAAGCGAAGCGGATAGGAGAGCCGACGCCGGAGCTGCAAATCCACCTTGCTGCCGCGAAGGTCAATTTAAGCCGCGCCCAAAGCCAGGTGAATGCGACTGAACGCAATCTTGCGCAGTCCGTGCTGGCCCTGCGCCAGCTTGAAAAAGGGCGGAATCTTTCACTGGATCAGGTGATCGCGGAGGCTCAAGGTCCCACAGCCGCTGAAGCGAAGCCCACGGAGCAACTGGATCCCTACGCGAAGATTTTTGGTGAAGACGGGCAGCCGACCCAGGACGGCCTCGCCATCGTCAAGGCCATCCAAAGAAACATCGACCATCTGGTCAACAAGATGGCCCGAGAGCAAAAGGAAGGCCCTTTCAAGCTTTTTGTGGAAGATTTAGAAGGAGATTTTGATGCTGGCTCTTTGAAAGGCGACGGATTAGCAGACGGATGGGATCAAGGGAAACTTGACGCGATACGGGCAAAGCTTGAAAAAGGAAAAACAGTCTCGAAAGAAGAATGGGTAGAAGCGTTAAATCGGATTTTGAAGGTCAGGATGCGTTCTGAGGATTATCAAAACATTCAGGGAAATCTCTCCCTACAGAACGGCCTCGACAAAGAGGCCCAAGATCTATTAACAAAGGCGGTAAATCCTAGTGCCGCCATGAGTAAAACGGAATTAGTGCATCTGAACGGGGAATTATTAGAGGCCGTTTACCCGCAGCAAATAAAGATGGCACCTAAACTGTCCGAGGTTATGGCGGAATTAAAACAGGCATCGGATCTTTTAAACAAGTTTTCCGCTTCGACAAGTTCCCGCGATGAGAGATCGGCTAATCTGACGGCTGCGATCGCCAGGTTCCTCGATGCTACGGGCCTTTATCTCCGGAGCGCTTATCTTCGCGAAAAACGGACGGAACCTTTTGCCGGTGATTTTCTCAAGGGTCTGAACGGTTTCGGGGAAAACACCGATGTTGCGGAACTCGAAGGGATCATGAGCCTCCAGGCTTCGGGACTGAACACCCGCGTGCAGGTCAGCGACAAGCATCAAGAGATCTTGGGCGGGGGCGTGCTGGCCGGTATCTTCATAGTCAAGGGGGGATACAATTTCCCAGTGGCGCCATTTTGGAAACTCCCTGAATTTTTGGTCGGCAAAGGGCTGTCCCAAGTCCCGGTTGTCGGTTCTTTTGCCGCGCAATTCTTCTATGATGTTCGCGGTCATGACAAATTCATTAAAGAGAAAACAACGGAATATCAGGTCGAAGCCCTCGGAGCAAAGGATGCGCTGGACCGTTACCACCTCGTGAGCGTGCAGATGGCGGACCATTACAAGATCCTCCTTGAGCTTGAGACGAAGCTTAAGGAGTGGCAGAAGCAGATCCAGGACCGGATCGATCAGGTAAAACTTTCCGCAGCCGCTAATATGTGGATCGATAATGATTTTGACACTATCAACCGTCTTCAGGGAGAGGAGAATAAGATTTATGAAAAGCTGGTGAATACTTCGGGCGCTATTCGCGATCACGAGCGAAAGATGAGGGAGCGCGGCCTTCCGCCCAGTCAAATCGCCAAAGGGATCAGGGACCCATTAGAATCCAGTGTTGTTGAAATATCGCCGAAGGGGCAAAAGGTCGAAATAGTTTCCAAGGGAACGATCGCTGTTCAGGTTGGAATACTCGACAAGAAGCTTGCGGAATCCGCGGAAGAACTGGCCCGGCGCCAGCAGGCGATCAGCACGACAGGCATCGTTAATAGCACCAATGTCCCTCTGGAAACCCTGTTTCAATACTCGATCGCAAGGAAGGGATTGAATAAGACGGAGTACCTTACGGTCAGGTTCCATCTGGGGGAACTCCTCTGGAATTTCGAGGGCCAGAAACAGGTTGAGATCAACAAAGATCAAGCTCGGGCACTCGAGCAGAAGTTGCAGGATCTTGGGAATGAGATCCGGCTTCGTCTGCACGATCTCTATAAGGAGCAGACGATCTTTAACAAGTTACAGCCGGATGAACAAAAGCAGGTTGAATGGCTTGTGAATCTCGCGCGCGTTGCAGGCAAGAAGATGCTCGAGGCAGGACGCTACGAACAGGGCGCGGCCGAGGCTAAACTCCTGGAATTGGCGGTGCAGATCGTCGAATCGCAGGATGCCCTTCGGAGTGCGCAAGGGAAACTCGAGGAGGTTGTGGCTTTTCCGGTTGTGATCCAGCCGTTCGACCCAGCCGGAATCTATGATAATTCCTACCCCAAAGTGGACGAACTAATCGCAAAACTCCGTGATTCCAAACTGGATATGGCTGGTTTTCTTTCACAAAATCCAGAATACATCGAAGTTCTTTCGCAAATGCGGCAGAATGATATCGAATATTGGCAAACCTTTGCGCGTCAAACCGAGATATGGGCCAAGGCGGGATGGATCAATGGCAATCAGGATCTCATGCTGGGCAAGGACTTCCAATTTCTGGGCGGCGATTGGATTACCTCCATGCGCGTGAAGGGGATCGAAGCCCAAAAACTCAAGGTCCGCGAAAAACAGGCGCTGCTTACATTCGAGAATCAGCTGAGTCAGCTGCTTAACGCATATGACAGCACCGCGAAACAGGTCGCCTCAGCGGCGAGGGGCCTTCAGGCAATGACTAAGGACGGACAGTTCGCGAACCTTAAGGACAAGCTGATGCGACGGGAACACACGGTTGATTTTGGCGTGATCTATCTTACAGAATGCGTCAACGCCCAGCGGACGTTCTATAACGCTTACGAAGCCCACACCGGCGTTCAGATGGAACTGATGCAATTCCTTGCACGGAACAATATCAAGCCGGAGGCACTCGGCCTCGAGTTTGGAAAAATACCGGTTGCCGGTAAAGAGGCCTATGAACAGGACCTTTTGGTGTCTCAGCAGAAATCGGACCTCGAGCCGGAGGAAGTCATTGTTCCGAAGCCGGCCGAAAAATCCATCCAGTCTCCGTCGCTTGAAAAATTCACCCATCAGGAAAAGATCGTTGGGAAAATACCACTTTACTTCGATACCACGGAAGGTCCTTGGACCCTTGATCCGGTCCGGTGGCTGAGTGCACAGCCTGTGACGCGGGAGTCGGCGAAGAAACTGCTCAAAGAATTTAAATTTGACACGAAGTTGAAACCGGAAGTGGAGCTGCCGGCGAGCCCATCTCTTGGAAGTGTTCTTCGCGCAGGCGCCGCAGACCTTTTAGGAAAGATGGGGGGCGCCGCCAAGGCTGATTCAAAGAAAAAAGAGGAGGCAGAGATCTTTTTATCCAATGTCTTGGGTCGCGTGGCCGAGCAACATGAACTCATTCGCACCATGAGTCCCGATCAATTGAACGACCACTGGATACGGTATCTTATTTTAGCTTATGACCGCGCCAGCAAAACCGGACTTTTCGATTTGCTTCCGTTGAAAGATTCCAAGGATTCTGATCGACCGCCGAAGTGGGGTAACCTCTGGTCGCAGGACTGGGCCGAATCCTTCACGACCACGCCGTCCCTGAACGATTTAAGGAAAGACCACAAGATCGATTGGGGCAAGATCGGGTTCGCGGATTTCTGGGCCCGCTCCATCGACCACGCGCTTGGGAATCCGCAATTCCGTGAGATCATCAAGACAAAAGCTGATGAAAAAGTAACCGACGAACAGGTGGCCGAATGGTTTCTGGGGATCATGGAGTCTCTTGGGGATGTCAAATCAGCGCTTGATAACGAGCGTTCCAAAAATAAAGACATGGAGCTCAATATCAATGATCCGAGTGAATTCGGAATGATCATGGCTTGGGCCTACGAAGCAAAACTCAATGCCGCGGAGTGGCGGGTACGAGGCTTGAACGAACCCATGATTTTTGAAGAGGTGAAGAAGGAGCTCGAAGGGATCAAAAGCGAGAACCCCGAGATCGATGTGAACGCGCTGCTCTCGGATCTCGCAGATCAGAAAAAGACCGCAACGGTCGATCCTGCGATCCTTGCGAAAGTGGATAAAGTGATCCGTCCAAAGCTCATGTCCCTACTGATTTCCAATGCCAAGTTGTCCGGTGATGAAAAGAGTGAAAAGGTTCTTGCCGACGCCCAAAGGGTCGCACGGGTGGAGGAAATGATCCCGGCCTTCACGCTTAACAAGGTCCTGCCGCGGGTGCAGGGGAGTCGGCAGAAGGCGATCGCGGATCCCTGGAAGTCCGTGATCTTCTACTCGTATACCGCTGGAACCTTTGACGAAAACATGAGCTTAACGCCTGCCCAGCTGCATTTTGAAGATATGAAGACCCGTGCCATTGTGGATTCTCTTACGCGCATTCAGGCGCTATGGGGAGTTCCGGACGATCAATGGCGGGTCGTTGGTTATATCACGGCCCGGTTGATGAACGCGATGAAAGAAGACGTGAAAGCTGCGGACGGGAAAACCCGGCGGGAGAGCAAGGTGACATTGGAAGATGAGCAGGTCCTTAAGTGCGAAGGTGCGGCGGCCGCTCGCCGAGCGGACGAAATTCTCAGCGCTCATAACCGAATGGTCGAAGAACTTAAGCAGGGTTCCGTACTTTCCAATGAAGAAAAAGGGTTTTTGATGAGCACGGCCGATGTCAAGCGATTGAATGATGAAAAGAAAAAGGGCGGGGAAGACGCTCGCCGGGCGACTGAGATGCAAATAAACGGAATAAAGCTGTTAAGAGCGCTCATGAAAACGGAAAGGTTGACCGGCACGCAAAAGAGCGCGTTGCTTGATCCCGAGCAGATCATGATCCTGGATTCCCGGAGAGCGCAGAACATCCAGGATGTCCGTTTCGGCGTTGAGTGGGGCCGCGCCATGGGGCTTCTCAAGACCGTCCTTTACGGTGCCGGATTCGAGGATCCGGAGGAACTTACGGAATGGCTCGCGAAACCGCTTGAAGAGCGCCTTACGGCCATGGAAAGGCTTCTGGGAGAAGCTTTTCGGGTCAACCAAAATATCGGTGAAGCCATCCGGCAGGTGAGCGAAGCCAAGGGTGAAAAAGGTCTGTCGGTCGATTACATTGACCTTAGTTTGGATGAAGAAGGCAACGGGATGGGGAAATTGATCGCCATCGCATTCGATAAGGAGCGAGGTAGTCGCGCGTGGGATGAGTTCAATTTGTTTGATGATCAAAAGCTAACGACAGAACAGGAAATACAGGCCCAGCGGCGCGTCTATCGTCTGTTCTATGAGCTTCTTCCGGAAAGTGATCACAGTCAATTCATCCAGAAATATCTTTTTTCTCTTCCTCCTGAGGGCATCGACCGTTTTGGCCGTGCGAATGCCAAAAATCGTATGGAAAAAGAAGGAACCGTCATGGCTCTTGCGCGGGAACTGGCCTTAAATGATAACGATCTAAAGGATCTTCCGGCCATGAAAGCCGAGCTGGACCGCCGGAGAGAGATCTTCCGGTTACTCATCCAATACGAGTTCGATGTGGATGTGTACGCCCTGGCGCATTGGTCCAAAACGCTTAGGAAGTTTCAGAATTTCTATAAGGATCTAAGCATCGGCGATATCTTTGAAGCCACGAGTGAGGCGACGAAGATCCGCGGCGATCAGGCCGCTGAGATCTTAAAAGAACTTAATGGCACTTCGACGCCTGAGCAAAAATGGATCACTCCGGAAGACCGGGCCCAGTTGGAACGGAACATTGGGAAGATCATCGAGAAGAAGGTCATGATGGGGGATGCGATCCAGTTTTTGCGCGATTATATGGAAGAGCAGCGACGAACCCACCAAAAAAACCCCGATTTCGGCAAAGTCCTGGAATGGATCTCCAAACGAGAAAAGGGGTTCGTTTTTCTGCAAGCCGTCTACATGCTCCGGCATCGGAACAGCCGCGGTGAGCCCAAAATGGCTGAGACGGCCGATGTTTCCTCCTGGCTGAATCTGGTCGATCCAGTCCGCGGTATTTATACCCCCCATCAATTTGCCGAGATTCTGAACTATGACGGCATGTTCTTCGATTTGGAATCCAATTCCAAAATCGTCATGAGGGACTTTCTGAAGAACGCCCAATTTCTGAAGGATGACAAAGGCGAAGAGTTCCTTAAGAAGCGCATCGAGATGAATGCTCGGGCTATTTTTGAGGATTCTGCGCAGAACAAGGGACGTTCGTTGGATCAGATCCGCGCGACGATCGATGCAAAGACCCGCAAAGCGGTGAGTGATGCGGGCGGTATCGTGAATTATTTGATGGGGCAATATCCCATTCTTAGTGATTGGCAAAGATTGGGTTTTGCCTCCCGGATGTTCGACTTGGGCCATGATTCTGCATGGCTTCAAGACTGCTCATCGAATATCATCAAGATCCAGAAGGCCTCGGTCGAGAATACAGGCAAATTCGTTTCCGCTATTTCTCTGAGTTTTGCTATCCATCGCTTTACCAAGGAAGGTCTCCTTCCGATCCCCGGAGCAAAAGTTACGGCCACGATGGATTGGCTACGGACCTTTCAGATGAATCGTTATTTCCAGAATGTCGAAGCGTACCGGGACTATCTATTCGGGAATTTCGGTGAAGCACTGAATGAATACCTGCGGTTCATGACCAACTGGCGCATTGTTTTTGAAGAAGTTCCGTCCGCAGACCAAGCAGCCGATGGAGCGGCCTTGTGGACTAAATTGTCCCGGATGCCGGCATTTCAGAATGCAGATCGGGGGACTTTAGAGGCCGCTCAGAACGAACTCATGGCTCGTGTCAGGATGAGCGAGCAGACTTTCCAGAGGACTCGAGAGGAATTTGAGGAGCAGCCGGGCGCTCAGATGGCGGGAGCGGACTTGAAATTCACTGCGATCCGAAGTTCCGTCACAGACGCGCTCCTCAACCTTATGAACCGTTATCCGGCCCGGCTTGCGGAACTTGAACAATATCGTTTTACGATCGAAGACAGGGAGAAGGTGGTCGGCAAGTTGCGCGATCAGGCCATCGAAAAATTTCAACGGCAAAGCGGGAAATTACCGGCTGAAATGGAAGGCGCAGAAGGGCGGAAAATTTTCCGGGCATTGTGGAATAAATTGTCCAAAGCCGAAAAGGGAAATCGGTCGGCGGTTTTGTCACGCGAAAAGAGTCAGGACCTTATCGAGAACATGCTTGTGCAAGGGTATGATGCGAACGACACGTTCTACCGATTTATGGTTCTGAATTATCGCGTGGAAAAGATTTACCGGGCTGCATATGGGATCCCGGCAGAAACACCTCTCGCCCGCGAACACCTCGGTAATGTGGCGTCCTTTTCAGGAGATATATTCAAGGCATTGGGTTTCCTGATGAATCCCAAGTATGACAAAGAACGCAAAGATCTGGAGGCGAATCTGGGCTACACCATTGAGGAGGGCGTCGATAGGGAAATCGAAACTCTCAAAGAAGTTCTGACAAACGCTCATTCTATATATGATAAGTTCAACGCGGCATTTCCGGAACAGAAGATCAAAATGGAGGATGCCTATCTTTGGGCGGTGAAGATGAAAGAAAGTGCCCGCACCATGGGAGAATTCGAACGGTGGCTCACGCTAACCCAGAAAGTGCGGTCCATAAGTCCCGAGATCCCCGAAGAGAACGTGCTTGCGCTGACGGATTCCTGGATCGGTATGGGGCTTTCCAAAATGACGATGATCAAGGTATGGGAAGCGGGGGCTCTGGCACGCGGAGCGCGTCTGGCCGCCGCGAAACTGAACCCGCAAAGCGAAAATGATAAAGGACGCATGAGCGAGCGAAGCCGTGAATGGCTTACCGGTTCGGATGGAAAAGTCCTTACGGGATTGACTCCGGAAATTCAGCGGGCGCTTGTTGCAAAAATGACGAAAAACAATATCGCACCCTCGGTGATCGTGAAGCTTGTAGAGCGGGCCCAGGCAACACGGAAGATGCTCGATGAAGTGGTTGCCGCGGAAAACAAAAAAGCGTCCGTTGATCACACTAAGTTGAAACAAACCATTTCGCCACGGTCGCTATTGGAACTGGTCATGTACTATGATTCGATCTCAAGTCCCGCTGACAGGATCGGGATCCAGGAAACGGTCGCCAAAGCCGCGGGGAGGAAGTACACGCGCGACACGAAGACGATCATTGACTGGCAGCAGGAACTGGAAGAGATCATCAACATTGCTTTCAAAGCGAAGATCGAACAAGGCAAAGAAGTTAAGGCCGTCAATGACCGGCTTGAAGCGCAAAGACCCTGGATCCTCAAGCAATTCGATTTGTCCAAGGGGAAAGTTGGCCGGGACCCTCGTCAGTGGCAGTGGGGCGGTTTCTGGTTTGCGGCTGCGATCGCCGGGTCATTGACAATACTGACATTCCTTTTCGATCTGATTAAACACCTTGTAGTCTATCGAAGAGGAATAAATTTCAAAAAGAATCAATCCCATGGACCGGAGGGTGGGACCGAGCGTTCGGAAATACGCACCCAGACCAATCCTGAAACAAAGGCGGCAGTCCCAACAGGTACAGGGGGTTCATCAAGCGGAACTTTGCGCAGCGAAGTCAGGGTTTTTGTCGGCCGTGGTCCGCAGAGATTTCAGTGGCAGCATCAGATTTTTAATCGCGTTGTTCAATTTTTGACTTTGACACTGGTTTTAGGTATTACGCTGACGCTGAATCTTGGCATCTATTCCGTGGCAGGCGTCAGTCCCTGGTCTTGGGGGCTTTTTATTTGCCTTGTTTTGTTTTATTTTTTAGATCGTTTTGATGTGATGCGTCCAGTTATTGCAAAAGGCGGTTTTTTAGCTTTTCTTGCGGCAGGTTTCATTTACTCGAGCCACGGTTTTCTCGCCTTATTCGCACCGGCCGCTTTAATCGCAAGCATTGCGATCAATTACTATCTTTTGAAAATTATTATCGACCTCAATCTAAAAAATCTTGTTGCAAGAATTTTGGGACCGCCTGCGCTCAAGCGAGCATTTGATCCGAAGGAAGGGCTGCCCGCGGATATTCGCGGCCGTTCCGTAATGGCTTTTTATGGCGGTTTCAAGGAGTTTGACGATGCGCTTGACCGGATGTGCCGCGGTATTCGTAACAACTCTGACAAGAACTATGGCGGGATCATGCTCATCGAAATGAGCGGGGGCATGCAGAAAGCCGGGGGATGGCCGGAGGTTGCCAGGCACATTGCTCTGGCGCGGGAAGAATACGGGTTCGAAAAAAAGCAATTGTTTGTGATGGCGCGGCGGCCCGGTTATTTCAAAGGCAATCAAAATTATGCGAAGCCCTTCATGGTGCATTTTCTTGTTGATTTTCTTGTGACCGGCCAAACGCATTTACGGGACGATTATCCCGGCATTCTGGAAAAAGACATGCCTTACTTCCTGGGTATTTTGAATGAGAACGGAAGTATTGACCGGTTTGTGGAAACGGGCGGCGGAACGGATCGCACTGGCAAGGTTGTGTTCGATGCTGCCGGAAAAGCGACCTTTAATCCTAACCACAATCCAATTCTCGAATGGCTTCATCCTCAGCTTTCGAATGAGGAGCACAGAAAAATATATACCGATGCGGACGGACATGAAAAGAAAGAGCCGGTAATCAATGATTTTATGATCGTTGATTCTGATAATTATCCGGGAGAGGGAAGTGCGTTCGAGGCGATCGCTTTGCTTGAAGATCCCGAAAATAAAGCTATTGATGCGTCCGGAAAACCTAAGTTTTCGAAGCGAGGTTTTTGGGTCGAGTCCCGTGACCCCGCGAAATATCCGTCCTCGGAGGTAAAATTTGTCGAAAACGGTTACTCGATTCTTCAGCCGCGCATTGAATTTTATAATCCCGAAGTCTCAATTGAGTCCGCCACAAAGTATGAGGCTCAGGACGCTTTGTGGCCATTTCAGGTAGGCATGGCGAGAACGGATATGTCGAGCCGCGGATTCGGAAAATTGGCCTTCAATGTCAGAACTTTCCACGCTATTTATCTTCAGCCGGAAGATAGAATGCCCATGGGCCGCTATGCGTACGTCCTGTGCGCTTCGAGTCCGCTTGATGCGAAATATCTGGAAAGCGAAGATGAGATTCATTCCGCGCTCGGCCGCCTCGTTCTTATTGACTCGGCCAAGATCATGGAATCAACCCCTGCCAACGCGCTGGAGTTTTCGACGCGTGAGCAGAAATGGCTCCGGTTTGATATCAAAAATCTCTGGGCGCGTGATCGCAAGCTTATGCCCATGGACGCGATGAGTCTTTATTGGAATGATTTGGTGCGTCGCGGCGTTCTTTCCGAGAAGCTTTGGGGACAGCTGCTCATTCTTGGTTTCTTCTCTGTTCTTTTGCTGGGAGTTCAGGAAGTCGTCTTCCCCTATATGGGGGAAAAGCTTTTTGCGCTTGTGATCGGTCTTTTGATTCACATGAAGTTTACGACGCCTCTTTTCAATATTGTTACGACGACAACCAAAAAAGTTTTTTCATATCTTATTTCTAAAAATCCTAAGGTTTTTCCATATTTTCGATGGGGAGTTCTAATCCCAGGGGTGTTCGGTATTTTGGCAGGGACCCTTTGGGGGCTTCCTCTGCTTGGTTTGGCCCTTCCTTGGGTGATCGGCATCTGGGTCGCGGTTATTTTCGGGATTGTTCCGCTGCTTTTTATGGGACAAACGGCTTGGGAAGATGCAGGATCAATCAAGTGGAGCGATGTCGCTGTCGGCTGGGTTAAGCTTTTTCCGATCTGGATCATGAACGCTCTCGAACTTGCGGCATCAACTCTGACGCTTATTCCTAACTTGCTTACCAAAGGGCGGAAGATATGGCTTGCCCGAAAGCAGGCCGCTGCCCAGCAACTGTACGGGATCGCGGCCATGTGGGTACCTGCAAAGCCGGCAAAATCCACTGAAAAACTTCACGAGTATCTTTGGGAATTCCGGATTCCGTTCGCGGTGGGGCTGGCGGCCGTAACGATTTTTGTTTTGTCGCCCTTAGGGATTCCGATGTGGGGTCTTTTATTGATCGACGGTATTTTGGGACTCATGATCGGTCCGTGGAAGTTTGCGAGCAAAAGTTATCGAGACGCATTGCAGATTCGCCATAAATTCATATCCGATCTTGCCAAAGCGAAATCGCCCGGACAGGATACTGAGGAACAAGAGAAGTTTTCGAAGAGCGCCCGTGCGGATGGAAATGCTTGGGGCAGCGCCTATCTGAGAACTGAGATTTTGACGAATTTTGGACTGCCGATCGTTCTTGTCTTGGCTGCCGTTTTTGCACCGCAACTTTTGCCATTCCTTGATGTTCACTGGGTCTTGCGTGCGTCTCCGATCATCTTGGCATTTTTCGTGAGTCCCTTTGTCGCCTATTTGTTCGGGATCATTGATTTCTTCAAATCGAAGAGACTTAAAGAGCGGGAAGTGAAATTGGAAGATGCCCAAAGGAGTTTGACGACAGCTCAGGGTTCGGAGAAGCCTGTTATTCAAAAAACAATCGATAATCTGACTTATGAGATTAATAAGGGTCAATGGATTCCGGACAAAAAGCCCTGGTATGAGTGGTTTACCGGAACTCGAGTTGTTTCGATTTTTTTAGGAGTTATTATTGTTGGAGCTGCAATTTGGGGAAATCCGTGGATTGCAGCAAACTTGTTCCGCGATATGTTCAGTCTGATCATGCAAATGCCCTTAGGAGATGGCTATGCCGGCGGGTTTGTCACTTTCTTCGGACGGACATTAGAAACACATCCTCTTTTTGTTTCGCTTCATGCGTTTATTTTGGCGGGCGCTCTTGTTTTGGGTCCGATAGGGCTATTTTTGGGGATTTTCTCTACGATTAAAGAATTTCTCCGCAAAGGGAAAGAAAGCTTTTGGTCGGCATTGAGGGTTGCGTTTATTGAGACGTGGATAGTCTTGAAATCCAGGAATAAACTTATGCAAGGATTAACTGGGATTCAAAAACCAATGACCGCTAGCGATCTTGCCAAAATTGAAAAGTCAGTAAAGGGACTTAAAGTTCTTACAGGGGAGAAGGAAGAAATTTTAGAAGAAGCTAAAAAACTTCGTTCAACAATGGATGAAGTTTCGGGGAACCGGCGTTCCGAGGTACGCACGGAAAGAGAAGTACTGCGTGATCTGTTTGCCCAGGATCTTTCGGTCCGTCAGACAGCGAGGGACGAAATGGGGAAAATCCTCGGGCTTGATATTCAGAGCATGTTTGCGTGGGAGAATCGGGCGTATGATGTAGTGAAGGCGTTTCTTGAGGAAAAGAATGCTCAGCGGAAGCACCGGATGCTTTCTCTGATCCATTCCGCGGAGTACGAAATGGCTCCAGCGCAAAGCTCGCTTCGGGATTCCGCGGTCTATGCTTTGAAGGAAATCTATCATGCTGAGCAGGGGTTCTATCTTGCGAAAAACCATAAAAAATATCAGGAAGCGATCCGTTTGGTCGAAGGATTTATCGTCGGGTTGCCGCAGGGACTTGGGGTGGTGAACATTGCGGAGGTGCTGCGTAACATAAGTCCGTACGTGTATGAAGAAGCCGCGTACAGCCTGCCGAGCTGGATGCATCAGATCGAAGAAAAAGCCATCTATATTTCACGCCATATCATGAAATACAAGCCTCTCCCGGAGGTCATCGCGTATCTCGTTGAGCAGGCGATCGAATTCGAAGCCCGCAACCGCGCTGAAACAAAAGAGGGATTTGCTTGGACCCCGCAGCTTAAGCAAAAGATTTTCGAACTTGCCAAGATCAAAACATTTCCGATACGGTTGAACATTATGGAGCTTTTACAAAAATTCCTGCCCGAAGATTTTGACACGAAGCAGTATCCGGATGATGTTCTGAACGCGATGGGGATAGAAAAAATCACGAACATTCTTTCGGAGTCCTCGATTCTTTGGCTTGAGGATGAAAAAAATATCGATCTCAATGAGACCGATCACGCGATCAAGAACGGAGAAATAGCAGACTTCATTTTTGCGGCAGGCGCAGCCTCGCGTTTGTGGGAGAGTCTGGTTCGTAACGGAATCATCACGCAAGAGGAGCTTGCCAAAGACATGGAGGGCGTGAGACGGAAGTTCCTGATGTGGAATGTGGACGCGTGGGAAGTGATCCAGAGGCTTCAGAAGATGCTGCCGCAGCTTGAGAGGAAACTGGGGGAACGTCAGAAGGAAGAAAAGGAACAGCTGGAAATCGATCCCAAGGTTCGGCGTTATCTGGAGCTGAAAAAGAAGGTGGCGGATCTTGAGGACAAGTTGGAAGAGAATCCAACGGAAGAGAATCAGGCGAGTCTGAGCGAGGTTCTTCGTGAATTCAAGCCTTTGGCGGATGATTCAGTGGTCGGCAAGGAATACGAGAACGTGGTTGCCGATATAAAAACATTGCAAATCTTGATCCGTGAGGCGTCGAGGCCGATCCCGTCGAATGCGCGGCACTTGGGTCTGGGTGCGCGGCACTTGTTGGCGTTGGTGGAAGGGATCCGTCAGTACGCCACGGCCCGTGGTTTGGACGTTGAGGAGGCGATCCGTACTAAAAAAGTGGCGATCAGTGTGAATGAAACAGTGTTTCCGGATGTAGAGGCAGATCTGATCAAAAACAATTTTTACGGTCTCGATCCTGCAAATATCGTGCTTGTGATCAATCCGGATGATGCTCCGAGTTTCCGCCGTGACCATGAAAAACGGCGTTTTGTGTTCACGTCAAGGACCACGAACTACAATCACGGATTCAATATCAGTAACGCCGACATCGAGTATATGACGGCCTATTATAATCCCCAAGAGAGGGTATTCAAGCTGGGAGAGAAGCGGGCTTCGGATTACATGACGGAGCGCGGGGTCAAAACGGGCGTGATTCACCGTATCAACGATGTGATCCTTCTTAATCCGGGGAGTGCAGTGAATCCGAAGATGCACGCGCTGTTCAGGAGGATGCAGAAAGAGCATCCGGGGACGGGAGTTCTCTATTGCGTGCTAAATAATTTTAACAATCAGAAGGGGGGGGTGTCGGTTAGGCGCACAGATCGGCAGGATATTTTCTCGATTCTTATCGAAGGTCTTTCCGCGAAGACCCTCCCGGTAAGGCATGCATTGTATAAGGTTGAGCAGAAGATCAAGGAGAAGGGCCAAATGCCCGGAATCCCATACAACCGTATGTATTTGATGTTCGACTGGAACATAATCTTCAAGGCCCTTGAGGAGAACGGCGGCGTTCTTCCGATGGCGATCAAGAACAAGAGAGGTGACTGGTCTCCGGAGACTCCTTCAGGGAATATTACATTACTTGTTCCGTCGATCGCGATGAGTACGCGAAATGATGAATTGATCGATAATGGCGTCTTGTCTAGCGACCCGTCTTACAAGCAGGGGAATGGCGGTATGATCCATGATTTTAAAGTCGCCGAGGACGTCGAAACGCTGCGCCAGATGGCTGAGTACCAGGACAACAAGCTCCAGGCTCCTCAGCGTTCGGAAATACGAAGAAATGGGAATGTACCTGAAGCCCGTTCTGAAGTACGGGCAGGCGTTCCGACGGAAAAGTTCCCGCAGATCTTCGACGTCCATGATCCGGCGTCTGGAAATCTCAGAGAACAGAAGATATTGTCTCATCGCTCCGAAATGCGGCAAGATCCGCACGTGCTCGCTTATGTCCAAATGGCCGAAGGCGATCTGGCTCGGGCCGTTCAGGATCCCGCCGCGTATGATTTTGACGCGATCATTGTTGTAACCACGCCGGAATCGGTCGCGACCGTTAAGAAAATTCTTGAAAACAACGAAGGGAAGTTGTTTCATCCGGATCGAATGCCCATGGTGGAACCGGGTAAAAAGGGAGCAGGAAGTCTTGCGCGTCTTTCCGATGTTGTTTCTGCGCTTAATAAAAAATTCGGTAAGGATTTCAACCTGGCAGCGGCACGCGGGAAAATGGTAGGTGCGCTTTTGATGGGTGGATTAGCAATGCGTTTATCACTTCTTCTTCCACGATACCGCCTTAACAAAGGGCTTCACAAAACCGCTTCCGGGGAACGGACGGGACTGGAACAAACTCTGTGGCAGCGGATGTGGTTGAAGGGTGATTCACATGTCGAGGATGGGGTATTTGTTTATGCGATCGATTCGGCGATCGCTACGGAATATCCAGTTCGGATGCGTCCGATAGAAGATCCCGTTTTTGACGCTGCCGGAAAACTTGTGAAACCCGGCCACGGAGGTTTTCAGGTTTTGGGCCAAGAAATGTCCGTGGACAATCCCGATATTTATGGTCTCGGGATCTTTCTGACCGAGGGGGCTTTTAATATGCCGGGCGGGAAGGATATTCAACTTGCGGTTGAAAAACCGGATGCGGACCTTCTTGCGATGTTGCGAAAGACCGGAAAACTTAAAGGCGATACCGTTCTGGCCAGTCACGGGAATTATTATCTCACCTGGCCGGCTTACTTCTGGATGAATGAAAAACTCTCGGAATTGAAAAAACGTTTTCCGAACCACCCGCCGATCAATTGGGTTGAAGCATTGTTTGAACCGGCAACACTCGGAGAAGAATATCCCGAAATCTACCAGAAGCGTTATTCGAAAACAGGTTATTCGAATATCGGCGATAATGCTGAATTTTTTGCGGCGGTCAAACAAATGGCTAAGGAAGCCAGGGCGATCTTTGGGATGAGTTTCGTGAACCTGGGTCGCCACTCGCTTTATCTACATGCCAATGATGCCGAGCAGACTTGGCAGATCGCAAAGTCGCTTTTTGACAGCGAGGCCGCGCGTCGTCTTCTGGGGGTCGGGATCCTTGGGATCGATGAATGGTATCGTCTGCAGGTGTCTCCCGAAATGTGGGAAAGGTTCCAGGGAAGGATCATCGGGCCGAATGTAAGGATCGCAAGGGGCGTGACGCTGGGACCCCGGGCAATCATTGTTGGGAATACGGTGCTTGAGTCTGGAAGTGAAGTGTTTGGATATGTGCGCGATTCTATCGGTAAATTGGATGTTCCCGAGAATGCGGCGGCGTTCAGTGTTCTAGTTCCGGGTGAAGAGCTTTATGTTCCTGCGGGCCATTTCGCGCTTCAATATTTGATCAAAGTTAATGACAAGATCAAGGCGGTGACCGGAAACGTTGCTTCGGGTACGAGGATCTGGCAGCGTTTGAGGGGAGGCAAGTTGTGGGCGGATTCTTATCCGCTGGCGGCTGGTTTGACGCTTCGGGAATTGCTAAAAATAGTGGATCCGGAGCTTACGAGCAGGATCTATGACGAAACTCTTTCGCCTGAAATCTTGCGAAGTGCCATGACCGTTGAACAGATCGCGAGCGGGGTCAGGACGGCTCTCAAAAAAGCGGGTGTTGAGATCCCTCGCTCTGAAGAAATGCAGACCCGTTCTGAGTTGAGATCCCGGGATCTTCCGACCGTGAGTCTCGCGGAGTTCATGAAATCAGGTTTCAAAGGAATGTTGGTAGCGGGAATGGCTTTGGCCGGGATCGTGGGCTTGCCATGGTGGCTTCTGAGTCATTTTTGGGAGAGTTGGCTGTTTCTTAATGCGGACAAATCCATTCAGAAAGCGGAAACACTAATTCAAAGTACCATTATAGGTGCGGATACTCGATTGTCTTCCGCTCTTGTCGATGCTCGGCAATATTTAGACAAAGTTCGCGTACGGACTGACGAAAAGAAGCGACGCCTACACGAGATTGCAAAAATAAATAACGAACGCCAAGAATTTTTACAAGGGATACCACAGCCCCCTCCACCAGGCATGCCGCGCTCCGAGGTAAGGGGGGCGGCCCAAGTCATGGTGAAACAATTTGACCAGAGCATTGCGGGAAATATCCGGGACATTCAAGAGATCATGAGTGGGAAGGCGGACGTCGTGATCGGTTTTCCTTTCTTCAATGAGGTCCTGGCTAATGGACTTCGAAATACCAAGGGCGGGGATGTGGATGCCGCACAACTCATCAGGGATTTGGCGGCGCAGGCCCGATCCACTTTTCCGGACAAGAAAGTCGTCATCGTTCCGGTCGGCGGATCGAGGGAAGAAAGCCAGGTCTGGTTCGATCAATTGATGGGGCAAGTCCAAAGTCAGCCGCTTGAGACGGACAACCTTAAAATCGCCGGTTTCACCAAACGGCCGGAATTTTGCGGATCGGGGGTGGGAAAGAAATGGACGATCCGGGGTCTCCTTCAGATCGCCAAGGCGCTTGGCGCAAAAGCGCTCTTTGTACTGGACGGCGATGTCACCTTGCAGCCGGGATGGGTCAAGACGTTCGTCGAACCCGTTTTGGAAGGTAAGGCGGACATCACGTCGCCCGTTTATGCGAGGTTTTATTCCAAGAATGATTCCGCGGTCTCGGACCTTCTGGTGCAGCCGGTCCTGGCGGTCGCCTATGGGCTCCGGTTACGGGAACCTTTGGGAGGCGACTACGGAATCAGCTGGAATCTTTATGACCGCTTGCTTGCGGCGGACTCTTTTTGGGCGGCCGGACATTTTCTCGAAGTGGGCATGCATTCGGTGCTTGTGAGATCCGGCGCGAAGATCGTGGAAGTCGCCGCCAATGAAAAAGTCGATAAGGCTAATGACATTTTCGACGTCATCAACCGGTTCCAATCTTACGTCGCAATCCTTTTTGATCAATTGGAAGCGGATTACGGCGACTGGAGCAAACGGGACGTCAGTTTGAATGCGATCCTGAAAACGGGACCTCCGCTTTCGGAGGCAACCCGAAAAGCTCCCGCCACCTATCTCGTTGACCTTGATGCGAAAACAAGGGCGCGCATTAAAAGAAGTTATCAAGTCGGGGAGCGGAAAATTCCAAACCGAGAATGGGCCAAAATCGTTGCCAAGGCATTTAAGGATTACATGGCCGCACCCACCGCCGAAGCGAAAGCGGTCGTTATCGGGCAATTGAAGCCTCTCTTTGTGGCCCGTTTGCTTACCTATGCGGACGAAATACAGGGAAAACAAGTCGCCGATATCCCAACAATCATCGATGAATCGATTTCGTATTTATTTCCCCTCCTCCGCTCCGAGGCGAGGGGGGAAGAAGGTCGTGTAATGCCGAGACAGAAAGATCTCCTGATGCCTGCACTTTTATATTCTGTTTTCAAAAAACGGCATTTTGATCCAAAGATCCTTGATCAACCCGAGCAGGTCGTGCACAATCCGGATGGGACTTGGACGATCAGGGCTACCGAGGCGGCATTGAGAGTGTTTAAAATGTTGGGAACCCAAGGGGCGAATATCACGGTCAGCCCTGGTTTTCAGATCCGGAATGATGGCGAACTTATTATCAATCCCAAGGATTTCCGAGCCGATGTCAGCTTTTTTGTCGGGAACAATGTTGTTATTGATGGCGTCAGGGTCCTGTTGCGTCTTGGCGGGCACAACCAGGTGATTATTGATGACAACACGAAGCTCGATGGCCTCAAAAGGTTGAAGCTGGATTTGATCTTAAAAGATCATGAATGGCTCCATATTAATCCGCCGGTTCTTGGGAAAGTGATTGAGAAACTTGCGCTGGAGCGTGATGGAAAAGAGTCAGTCTTAAAGAGTTACCGCGAGCATGTGGAACGGAACGAATTGAACAAAGCGTTCTTTATCCGTAAAATTGTGGAGTCTTTGGTCGCGAATCCGCCGGTCGATGCGGCGATTAAATCCAATGCACAGTGGGTTAAAAGTGAGATCGATTCTTTCGAAGCGCAGCGTCATGCTCGCTCTGAACTTCGCAAGCCGGAAACGCCGGCGCGGGCGGAATCTCGGCAAAGAGAATCTTCTCCCACAGCTGAGAATCGGAATGCTGCCATGCAGGCGGCAATCGCGGCGGCTGCGGGGAAGCGGGCGGAGATCGTGTTTAAAACCGAGATTGTGAATCCCGCCAGTTTGATGGTAGAGGCTCGAATCGTGGAAGCCATTATGAGCAACCTGGGGATCGCGTCGACGAAAGTTGCTGCGTCCGCGGATCAAACTCGGCTTGTGGCGCCGTTTGACATGCATCTTGTGAAAATGTTGCGCATGGTGAATCCGAAGGCCGTGATCACCGTGGTGGTGGATAGCAAGCCGGCCGAAGCGGATGCCAAGGCGGCCGTGGCGGGTATGGTGAACATCGATGTGGTATTCAGTGACGGGCTTGATATTACGACGGTCACAAAACAGCAGGCAAAAGCGATTGGTGTTACGGTGACCCT
>JAHFHJ010000173.1 GCA_023246985.1 Candidatus Omnitrophota bacterium
TTTCGCCTGATTTTGCGGGGTTTATTTAGATCGAGCATTTCAAATTAAAACCGCCGGCTGGAGAACTTGACGCCAAAGCGAAGATCATAATTCGGGATAAGCGGCACTTCGCCGTTTTGCTTGACGCGTTGGGCGCCGCCGATCCCGCACCACTCGCCGAATACCGCGGTTTTGGAAAGCCATTCGTTCTCTTTCCACCGGTAGGTCCTGAACGGCATCCATCGCAGGCCGGCGGCGAGAAAATACTGGTTCTGATACCAGAACGAGAATTCCGCGTTGTTCACGTGCTCAAAACGAAGGTACGGCATGAGAACAATCGCGTCATTAATAGAGTTGTGCGGAATCGGGATGCCGGGCAATTTGATGCCCATGATCATCGAGGAATTCGCAATAAAGGCATTGAAGCTTTTCTCGGAAGTGAATCCGGTCTTGGAAACGAAATAATTCCCGTAGTATTCGCCCCAGACATACTGGCGGATATAATCAGTCAGCTTGACGGGCCGGGTCTCGTCCAGAAGCGGCAGCTCCGTTCCCCATTCGTAGTAGATCGATACGCCCCAAATAAGATCGTAATCCTTGCTGTTCGTAATCTCGCCCTTGATATTCTTCTGATCTCCGTACTTGATGTAAAAGCGGTAATTCCGCATCCATTCCAGGATGGGAATATCCCCAAAAGGCCTGAAATTATAGAGCCAGGCGTCGCGCGCGAGCGGCCGCCACTCCAACCCCGCGTAAAGCTGAAGGGTGTTGGCAAAGGGGGTGGAGGTCGAGTCCATGCTGATCGTGCTTTCAATGAACGGATCGATCGTGTGAAGCGGGAACCGGATCCCTTTGAAGACCAGACGATTGGTCCAGTAACCGACCTGCGTGTCAAAATGGTTGCTTGCGAGATTGGTGAGGCGCCAGCTTGTCTCGCCGAAGGACTGCCAGGTGATATTCTCCCCGCACGGAACGCCTTGGAAAACCCCGAACATCTTCTCGCCGATGCCCATCTGGTCGGTGAACCTGAGGATGAGATCTTCTTCTTTCTGGAATTGCGCGTGGGTCTTGATCGCGACTGGTTTTTCTTCTTCGGCTGAAATATAAACCGGCGCGGCGCGCACGGCATTCGCGAAATTTCCGCCCCGTGACTCGACCGCCGATTTGATCGAAACGATCTCGGCGGTAGCCGCCTCGGGCGTTGCGAACGCTTTGTCTCCGATCCAATAAAATTCGGCGGCCCGGCCTTTCGCGTCCGGAATTGAAAGCTGACGGATCTCCACGCCCTCAAAATCAGCGGTCTTGAGGTTTTGCTTGATGTAATCATCGACGGCTTTCACATCTTCCAGACCGGAAAGAGAGCGGGACTTCACAATCCCGCCGCCAAAATCCGTCACGACAGAATACTCGGCATTCTGCTCGCGGGAATGGTTCTTGAAAATCGAAAACCCGCGAACCTCGCGAATCTTGCGATCAAGCTTTTGAGGGGCCGGAGCGAAGAAATGTTCCGCGAAAAGATTGGGAACGGACTTTACTTCGACGGCCGGTACCCGTGGTATTTCTTCGGCGGATGTCGAAAAAACTGCGGACAGAGAGAGCGCGATGAAAAAAGTTAAAACTTTTTTAATGCTCATCGCGGGTGAGTTTCTTCTCTTATGTTGTAACACATTGAAAAGATTAGAGAAACGATGACTTAGTCCCAATACCTAATTCTTATCATCCCGCCAATGGGGCGGGATGGGGCAACCCCAACTACCATTGATGTAAAAAAATTCAAAGTTGGGGGTAGGCCATGCCGAGCACATCGCGCATATGATAAAGACCCTGTTTCTTTTTCGCAAGGAATTTTGCGGCCAAAAGGGCCCCCCGGGCAAAAGCTTCGCGCGAAGAGGCCTTATGAACCAGTTCGATCTTCTCCCCATCCCCCAAGAAAGACACCGTGTGATCTCCCACGACATCGCCGCCCCGGAGCGCGAACACTCCGATCTTCCCTTTCTCACGAGCGCCGGTCTCGCCTTCGCGGCCATAGATCACGTCTTTTTTTAAATCCCTGCCGCGGGCTTCCAGAAGGATCTCCAAGAGCTTCAACGCGGTACCGCTCGGCGCGTCCTTCTTCATCCGGTGATGAACCTCCGTGATTTCAAGATCATAGCTTTCATCCAGCGTTTTCCCCGCCAAGGCTGCTAGCTTGAAAAGAAGGTTCACGCCCACGCTCATGTTGGGCGATTGCACGATCGGTATCTTCCGGGAGGCGTTTTTGATCTCGTGAAGCATGACCGCGGGGATCCTCGTGGTTCCGATCACACACGCCGTGCGATTCTTGACCGCGGCTTTTAGGTTCTCCGGAAGCGCCGAATAATGGCTGAAATCGATCAGAACATCCGCGCCTCTGAGCGCTGCGGTCGCGTCCTGCGTCACTTTCACGCCCATCAAGTCATGGCCGAGGATCGGACCGAGATCCTGGCCCAAAGCGGCATGTCCGCGCTGCTCGATCCCGCCCACAATCTTGAAAGCCTTGTCACGGCTTGCAAGCTGCAGAACGGTCTTCCCCATGCGCCCCGCGGCGCCCGCCATCACTAGCTTTATCATTGGAAACTCCTATGGCTTAACATAACATCTTGGTGATTGGATATTATTTAATAATGACGCTTAGCTTTTTCAGGACATCCCGGAGTTTCTTTTCGTTCTCCGGTCTCATTTCGCAAAGAGGCATCCGAAGTTCCGGCTT
>JAHFHJ010000059.1 GCA_023246985.1 Candidatus Omnitrophota bacterium
GCCGTCCAAGCTACCATTTTAGAAAAGAAATAAAAAGTTTGGGCGGAAACAAGGCTATGTTATAATTTCCCGCCCTAAAAAAACAATGATTGAGATCGTGAACTTTATCGGGAAGCGTTGGCGGGTTTTTCAGCGGCGAGTTTTGGACGGAATCATTCGACATTTCGCCCACGGGACGCTTGAGGCGCGAGCCGAGAAAATCGTTCAGTTTTTTGAAAATCAGATCCCCCAGGGAAGCCGCATCTTGGATCTGGGAGGCGGTTGGGGTTTTTATGCCGGGCCTCTCAAAAAGAGAGGGCATGAGCCGCTGGTGCTGGATGTTGTCCATCCCGGTTATCAGAAAGCGCCGGTGGTGCTTTATGAGGGGGACAGGATTCCGTTCCCGGACCAAAGTTTTGATGTAACAATCCTCGTGACGATGCTACATCATGTGCCGGACCCGGAAGCGCTTTTTAAGGAAGTGCGGCGCGTGACAAAGCGGAAAGTAGTCGTGGTGGAGGATTTGTATCATCATGCTGTCGGGCGGTTTTGGACCATTTGCCGCGATCGGATCTTGAATGTGGAATTCATGGGGCATCCGCATCAGTTCCGCACGGACGAAGGGTGGCGCGGATTTTTTAAAGCGGCGGGTTTCGAAGTTGATTTTTTCAAATGCTTTTATTCTTGGCTTGCGGGACTTCGCATATTGAACGGAGTTTATGTTTTGAATAAAGCAAAATGACCACACTCGCGATCGAGAAAATACTTTGGATGAAAGAAGGAGAAGGTATTACGGCGTGCGGCCGTATCCCTGCCGACTCGGAGTTTTTTAAAGATCATTTTCCGGGGTTTCCGGTGTTGCCCGGAGTGCTGGCGCTTGAGATGCTCAAACAAACCGCGGAGCGTTATCTGGAATCTCTCCCGGAAAGTTTGGGGAGCCACTATTTTTTAAAGCAGATCCGCGCGACGCGGTTTACGAAATACCTCAGACCGGGCGACGAATGGGAAAGCCGTCTGAGGCTCATGCAGAGCGCCGGCGAGGAAACGACCTGGGATGCCAAATTGTATTATCACGGCGAAGTTGCCGTATCGGCCCATCTGACTTTGGCCAAAGTCAAGAATCCGCAAGCATCAGCCATTGCATAGAAAGCTTAGGAAGGACGATCGCATGATCATGGAAAAAGAACTCTTCTCAAAAGTTCAGCAGACCCTGGCTGGCGCGCTGGGTGTCGACGAGGCGGATATTACCTCCGAGGCTTCTTTGAAGCGGGATCTTGGCGCTGAATCCATTGATTTTATCGATATCGTTTTCCGTCTTGAAAAGGCTTTTGATCTCAAAATTCCGGCCGGCGATCTTTTTCCGAGCCATCTTCTGAACGATGAGCGCTTCGTGAAGGAGGGGGTGGTTACCGCGGAAGGGCTCGCCGAGCTTCGAGCAAAGCTTCCCTATCTCGAGCTTGAGGAATTTGCCAAAGATCCGCAGCTCTTGAAGCTGGCGGATTGTTTTACCGTCAAAATGCTCCTGCGTTACCTGAACGATCGTTTGGGCAAGAGTCCCTGTTCCGGGCAATGCTGCTCGTAAAGCCAAAGTCCGCAATGTTGCGCGGCGTGGGCGTCGACCTGGTGTCCCATCGCCGCGTCAAACAATTCCTTTCCCGTCATGGAGATTATGTCCGCGAGCGTTTTTTAAATCCCGAAGAGCGCCGTTCTTTCAAGCGTCTTTCCACGCGGGAGTTTGCGGAGCTATTCACGGCTAAAGAAGCGTTTTTTAAAGCCTGCGGCGAGGCGTGGATGGGACTCGAAGGGTTTCAGGGGATGCGGATCAAGCGGCGCATGGGAGATCACTTTGAAATGGAATGGCGGCCGGCCCGGCAAACCGGACAAAAGCCCTCCCAAGGGCGAACCGTCGGTGCCAGGAAATTCTATCGAGGCGAAGGGCATTTTTTTCGAAGCGGGGACCTGGTGGGTGCCCAAGCCATGATCTGGAGCTAACATGCGCTGGATTCTTCTTGAAAAAGTCCATTCGATCCGCAAAGGTAAAAAAGCCGTCGCTTCTTCTAAAGTTCCCCGAGCGCCTTATAGTTCCGAAATCCTTTTCGTCGAAATGATGGCACAGACGGGCGGGCTTTTGGTCGGCGCGGAAAGTGATTATAAAAAGGACCTTATTTTCGCGAAGATCGAGAACGCGACCATTACCCGCGTTCCAAAGTCCGGGACGCCTCTCCAAATCGAAGCTTGGTCTGAAAGTCTCGGAGCCGAAGGCGGCTGGCTTGAGGCGACGATCACATGCGCCGAGGGATTGGTCGCGCGCGCGAAGTTCCTGCTCATGGCGGTGGGAGGTCTCTCCGCGGAACAGACGAAGTCCGTCACATTCCATGATGCCTTCATGGATTATCTCAGCGTCCGCGAGAAGATCGTCCAGCCCGTGAAACAGGGCGAGGCTCGCCCAACTTTCAAGATACAATGAAGGGCGGTCAGCCTTCATGAGTTCGAAACGCCGTGTTGCGATCACAGGATTCGGGGTCATCACGCCGTGCGGGAACGGCTGGGAACCTTATTGGGATGCCGCGCTTCACGGGCGCTCCGCGATCCGAAGCGCGGCGCCTCTCAAGCTCAACAGCCCCACTTTCAAATATGCGGGAATCCTGCCGCAATTCGAGCCCCAAGAGTTCATTGAGAACCGAAAATCCATCAAGCTCATGTCCCGCGAGATTCAGATGGCCGTGGCCGCAAGCCGCCTGGCTCTGAAGGACGCGAACCTTTCTCCGGAGCATTATGACCCCACGCGCGTTGGCGTGACGCTCGGCACCGGAATTATCAATAACGAACTTGATGAGATTGGGATCGGGTTCCGTAACGGCTTGGATGAGAATGGACATTTTTCCATGCCCAAGTTCGGACAAGAGGGCATCCGCTCTCTTTTTCCGCTCTGGTTCCTGAAATATCTTCCCAATATGCCGGCCTGCCATGTCTCCGTCGCCTATCAGCTCCGCGGCCCGAACAACACCATCACGACCTCTTCCGCCGCGAGTACTCAGGCGATCGGAGAAGCGTACCGCGTGATCGAGCGGGGAGATGCGGACATGATGCTCGCCGGCGGCACCGACTCCAAGATCAACGCCATGGGGATCTCGCGTTTTCAGCTTCTCGGTCTTCTTTCGAAGCGGGACGAAGCCCCCGAGAAAGTTTATTGTCCGTTCGATAAAAGACATGACGGGATCGTGCTGGGCGAGGGCGCGGGGATCCTGGTGCTGGAATCTTTTGAGAACGCAAAAAAACGTGACGCAAAGATTTACTCGGAGGTGGCGGGTTACGGTTCGTCTTCGGATTTTAATTATGATCCGCGCGATCCGGATGATTTTACGGGGAAACGCGTGGCGATCCGCCGAGCCCTTGAAGACGCCGCGATTGAGCCGGAGGATGTGGATGTTCTTGTCGCGAACGGAAGCGGTATCCCGCAGGAAGATATTCAGGAATCGCTCGCGATCCATTCTTTTTACGCGTCGACTTTCAAAAAACTTCACGTGACGGCCGTGAAGCCCGTGACCGGGAATCTTGTCTATGGCACGGGCAGTGTGGAAGCCGTGGTCGCCGCGCTTGTGACGTGTAAAGGCCAAGTGCCTCCGGTCACCAATCTGCAAGATCCGGCCCCGGAGTGTTCGCTCCCGTTCGTAAAAGGCAAAGCCAAGTCTTGCGAAGTGAATGTGTCGGTTTTGAACACATTCGGATTCGGCGGACAAAACGCGTCTTTGGTATTCAAAAAATGTTAAAACGCAGAGTGGTGGTAACGGGCATGGGCGCCGTGACGCCTCTCGGAAACTCCGTGCGTGACACTTGGCTCCGGCTCACGCAAGGGAAGTCGGGCATTGGTCCCATCACGCTTTTTGACGCGAGCCGTTTTCCGACGCGCATTGCGGGGGAGGTGAAGGGATTTTCTTTTGAGAAATGGCTTGAGCGCAATCCTCCTCTTGGTTGCGCGAGCCGGAGTACTTTCTTCGCGCTGCAAGCCGCGGCGGAAGCTTACAAGGACGCGAGGCTTGAGCCTCTTTCCGTGAACCCCAACCGGTTTGGGATTTATTTCGGAGCGGGCGACAGCGGGATCGATTTTGAGCCTTTTATCAAGACGCTCGTTCCGTCTTTTAAAAGCGGCGGTCCTGAAATCGTGGATCAAGGGAAATATCTTCAATACTCCGCTCAGAACATGAGCGCGTTGCGAGAATTGGAAAGCCAGCCGTTCATGACCGTGACGCATCTGACGCGTCTTTTTGATATCCGCGGACCCGTGTCGAATTGTCTGACGGCTTGCGCGGCGTCGTCCCAAGCGATGGGCGAGGCTTTTGAGTGGATACGGCGCGGGGACGCGGATGTCATGATGGCCGGAGGGGCTCATTCCATGATCTATCCGATGGGGGTCGCGGGATTCAGCCTTCTCACGGCGCTCTCGACGCGGAACAGCGAACCCCAAAGGGCTTCGCGGCCGTTCGATAAGAAACGCGACGGGTTCGTGATTGCCGAAGGCGCCGGGGTGCTGATCCTGGAAGATTTGAAGCACGCCCTTAAGCGCAAGGCTCCGATCTATGGGGAGGTGGCGGGCTATGGTTCGACGGCGGACGCGTATCGGCTCACGGATATGGATCCGGAAGGACGGGGTGCGGTGCGCGCCATGCAAATAGCGATGGAAAAAGCTTGCGTTGGACCTGAAAATATTGATTATATCAACGCGCACGGCACTTCCACTTCGGTCAACGATTCGCTGGAAACCCTCGTCATCAAAAAAGTGATGGGGGATTATGCGTCGAAGGTGCCGGTAAGTTCAACGAAATCCATGCTCGGGCACATGGTCGCGGCGGCCGGAGGGGTCGAGGCGATCATTTGCCTGATGGCGATACGCGATTCGATCATCCCGCCGACCATTAATTATGAAGAGCCGGATCCGGAATGCGATCTGGATTATGTGCCGAACACGGCCCGTCGTTCGAATGTTCAGGTAGCCCTCTCGAATTCTTTCGGATTCGGCGGTCAAAACATTTGCTTAGCAGTACGGAGATATCATGGTTCGTAATTTGATCTTTATGACCGGCGCGACCGGCGTGCTGGGGCAGGAACTCGTCAAGGAACTTCTCCAGTCCCCGGATTCGGAGATCGCGATTCTGGTCCGCGCGAAGAATCGCGCATCGCATGGAGAGCGGGTTAAGAAGATCCTTACGGCGATCGGCGTCGATGCCCATTTAGGTTCCCGGATCCATGTGATCGAAGGGGATGTGACGCATCACAAGTTCGGTATCCGGAAAGAAGATCTCGCTTATCTGGAACGCGATTGCAGGGCTTTCTATCATATCGCGGCGCTGACGGCTTTGAACGGCACCGAGAGGGAATGCCAGCAGATCAATGTGGGCGGCACCGAACATGCTCTGGAATTGGCCTGGGACCTTCGCAAAAAAGGGAAACTCGAACGATTCGTTTATTTCAGCACGGCGTTCGTAGCCGGAAGCGTATGGAACCATTCTTCCAAAGAAGATGTGTTGCCCGCCCAGCCTGCCTTCGCGAACTATTATGAATCAAGCAAGTATAAAGCCGAGACGAAAGTGCGCGAAGCCATGGCTAAGGGTTTGCCGGTCACGATCATCCGGCCGAGTATTGTGGTGGGCCATTCCGAGACCGGCGCCGTTTCAGACTTCAATGTCATCTATCCGTTCATCAAACTGTTCGCCCACGGCGTTCTTTCGAAGATTCCGACGCATCTTCAGAATACCTTCAATATCGTGCCCATTGATTTCGTGATCCGGGCGACCTGCGCGATTGTGAAGGATCCCCGGAGTCTTAATAAGGCTTTTCATGTCGTGGCGCCGGAGCCGCCGTCCATCGGCATGCTTTTAAAAGTGGGGGAGGAAGAATATTCGACCGTCCCACCGATCGAGGTGATCGATCCCCGGCATTTTAAGAAAAACAAGATGAGCGCCCAGGAGCAAATGGTCTTTGCGATGCTGGAGCCCTATTTGGGATATCTGAATGGGCATTTGACCTTTGATACTACCAACACGCGCGAGATCTTGCGCGGCACCGGCATCAAGATGCCGAAGACCGACCGCGCGTTTCTCAAGACTCTGATTCGTTATGCCGTTAAAGTCGGTTACTTGGCCATTTAGTCCCAATCCTTATCATCCCGCCCCTTGGGCGGGATGGGGCAACCCCAACTACCATTTATGTAAAAAAATTCAAAGTTGGGGGTAGTCCCAATCCTTATCATCCCGCCCCTTGGGCGGGATGGGGCAATCCCGACCAGCATCCATAAAAAGAAAATTAAAGTCGGGATAGTTTTTGTAATGCAACCCTTCAAGGAGGTCGTCGGTGAAAAAAAGCATGAGCGCGGTGTTGATTTTGGCTGTGATGAGTTCAGGAATCCCTGGCGCGGGCGCGGAGATCTCTCAGGATCTGGATCCGATGGTTTCTCCGGAGCCTCAGGCGACCGTAACGGCTGAGAGCTCTGTAAACAATTCCGCGGCGGGTCAGGCAGGCCATGCGACGAGTGTCGCGGATGCCGCGAAAACGGAAAAGAAATCGAAGAAAGTGGAAAAAGAAAAATCAAAAAAAAGTTCCAAGAAAAAATCTTCCTCCCCCCAAAGTTCTCAATCCTCCAAGAAGCATTCCAAAAAAAACAAGGCGAGCGATCAATAAAAGCGCGCGCTTTCCAAGGGTGTTGGCTCTGGAAGGGGACCGGCTGAATGAATAAAAGGGGTCAGGCACCATTGATAAAACAAAAATGGAGCCAGACCCCGTCATTCAGCCCGTCCCTTTTAACTTTTCAACGCCAGGGGGTTTTGTGTTTGAGAAGCGCCATCCGGAAAGCGTCCGATAGAATGGCCGCGAAAACCAGCGCCGCGAAGGGATGAAGGAGCGCGTAGCGCTTCCGGGCTTTGACGATGCCGTAGGCCTTCCACGCGGTCGCAAAAATGATCCCTAGGGTGATGAGAGATAACAAGGTTGCGAAGGCGCTGTTGAAAGCGGCCGGTAATAAAAAAAACGGAAGAACGGAAAAAAAGAAGATGCTCAGGACGCAGGTCAAGATCCGCCCCGGCTTTTGCTCGAAGGCGTGAAGATAAATTCTTCTCCAGCCCCGCCAAAGCGCGTCAAACGAATCGTACATCCGGGTACCGTAAATTTCCATACCGAAGGCGCACATTCCGCGCGCTCCCGATTCTTGGGTCTTTTTCATGAGGGCAAAATCCTCCAGGAAAGACTCTTTGACGCCCAAGTGGCCGTCGATCTTCCGATAATGATCGGCGCGTAGGAGCAGGTATTGTCCATTCCCGAAGTAGACCTTGGAGGCGGGATCGTTCACTTTCCCGATCGGAAACCAGAGCCCCATGTACCCCATAGCGCATGGCTGGATCAACTCTTCCCAGAATCCGTGAGCCAGACAGCGTGGGAGGAGCGTCAAGAGATCGAGACGATGCGATTCCGCGAAGGCCAGGGCGCTGTCCAAACTTCCGGGCTGGTGGCGCGTGTCGGCGTCCGTAAAAAGGAACCAATCGCCCGCGGCGTAATAAATGCCGAGATGAAGCGCGAAGTTCTTACCGGTCCAACTCTCGGGAGTTTCGGGGGTGTTGAGATATTTGAGCTTTGCTTTTGGATTTTCGGGAATGCCTCCGAAGGGGATCTCCTCGGCGCCGAGTTCTCGGAGGATCGCTTCGGTTCTGTCCTCGGAGCAGTTATTGATCACGAGGATCTCATCCCCCTCGCGGAGCTGGGCCCGGAGAGATTTTACGCAGTCGGCGATATTTTTTTCCTCATTTTTAGCAGGAATGAGGATGGAAACTTTGCCTTTCCGTGAGGGTGATTCCGAGATTCTGAGGACCGGGGCTTGTTTAAGCTCAAAAAGCGCTCGCCAACTTCGATAGATCCATCCTGCCAGAATAAGGATGAAGAAAAAAAACATAACATTCGCGATAATTTCCATAAGGTTGGGCATCATAACAAATGGTGAAGGGGGGTCAAGGTAAATTGAAGCGATCCGTCAATTGACCCCGCTTGGAAACTAACATATAATAAACTCTTCATAAATTTTTGTTACGCAATCTTTGAAGGTTCATTCTGAGTGAGCCGTCGGGCGAATCGAAGGATTA
>JAHFHJ010000060.1 GCA_023246985.1 Candidatus Omnitrophota bacterium
GGAAATGCCCTGGGCGGTCAAGAAAGAGACGATTCGGTTGACGATCGGCTCTACTTTGGGATACAGAGTTTCGCGCAGGGACATGGCAATTTACCCCGTTAGTACCGCATGACATTCGAAATCAAATGGTCCCAATCCTTATCATCCCGCCCATGGGGCGGGATGGGGCAATCCCGACTACCGTTCATGAAAAGAAAATCAAAGTCGGGATAGAATCAAATGGAGAGCGGTATGAGAAATAGGAAACGCTCTTCAAAAACGCTTTCGTGTATTGTTTAAAAAATAGACTCAAAGGACTCCCCACTCTTTCGTAAAAAATAGTCCCGCAACATTCCCCAACGATCTCTAACGGGGCTTATCGGGGACAGGTGCCTTGGATGAATTTGCGGACAAGTTCCTTGGCTTCATAGTCCACGATCTGTTTGGGCGGATGTTTCATCGTGTACGCGGATATGGAAATGAGCGGTCCGCCGATCTTGCGGTCCCGCGCGATTTTACAGGCGCGAACGGCGTCAATGGAACAGCCCGCGCTGTTGGGCGAATCCTCGACCGAAAGGCGCATCTCGGCCGTCACGGGAAAACCGCCGAAACCGCGGCCTTCAATGCGCAGGTAACAGACCTTGTTGTCATTCTGCCAGGGAACATAATCCGAAGGGCCGATGTGGATATTGTCCTCATCCAGAGGAACATCCAGCTGGCTCTGAACCGCCGAGGTTTTGGAGATCCTCTTGGATTCCAGGCGCGAGCGATTGAGCATATTCAGGAAGTCCGTGTTGCCGCCGGTATTGAGCTGATAGGTTCGGTCGATCTTCACGCCGCGATCCATAAAAAGCTTCGCGAGCGTACGGTGGATGACCGTGGCGCCAATCTGGGCCTTGATATCGTCGCCGACGCAGGGGATCCGCTTAGCCTCGAAGCGTTTCGCCCAGGCCGGATTGGAGACGATAAAGACCGGCATGCAGTTGATGAAGCTTACGCCCGTTTTCAAACACGCTTCGGCATAGAATTCCGTGGCTTTTTGAGAACCCACCGGAAGATAATTGATGAGAATCTCCGCGCCGCTTTCCTTAAGGACTTTTTCCACATGGCAGGGCTTTTTACTCGCCGGGAGAAAGGTGCGGTCGGCCTTATAGCCGGCCATGTGTTCGGAAAAACCGTCCAGAATATTCCCCATCTCGACCCGGACCTTGCTCTTCGGGATCGGGCCGATGGACCAAACACAGTTCGGTTTCGCGTTAAGCGCCACATCCAGGCGTTCACCGACCTTACGTTCATCAATGTCAAAAGCCGTCACGACCTCGATGTCCTGAGGAAAATAGTCGCTCATGTTATAATTCATGAGACCCATGAGATCGATCGGTTTGTTCTTGATGGGTTTCTGGCTGGCGAGTGCCCGGTAGTATTCGATCCCCTGCACCAGTGACGCCGCGCAGTTCCCGACACCGGCGATAGCGATCTTGATCTTACCCATTCACTCCTCCTGTTTGATTTGAATGAAAACGATGGGATCTTTTCAGTACCGCATGACATTCGAATTGATGGGGCATGGGTACCCCATGTACCGTTAATCCTTAGTCCCAATACCTATCCATTTTAACGAAATTGAAATTGGGGCAATCCCGACTACCGTTCATGAAAAGAAAATCAAAGTCGGGATAGAATCAAATAGAGAACGGTATTAGAAAATAGCAAGATATGATAGCAGTCATCGTTCGAAAATCAAGAGAAACAAGACTTCTCTAACGGTTTTTGGCATATAAAGTTACGTAATATACGTCCGATAACCCAAAAAGATTCTATTTTTCTTCAGCATCAAAGAGTTTGTGTTAAAATGCGTTCTTCTATATTAGTACCGCATGACATTCGAATTCAGAGGTATGCGGTACCATACCGTTAACCCTTAGTTCCAATACCTATCAATTTTAACGAAGTTGAAATTTATCTGTTTGGTGTTTTTTACACCAGGATAATAGCCGAATACCTTCGGTATTCAGAGCTCAACAAGGTTGAAACCTTGGGGAGACCACCTTTTCCATTTTACCGGGGCAATCCCGACTACCGTTCGTGAAGAGAAAATTAAAGTCGGGATAGAATCAAATGGAGAACGGTATTAGAGGCAGAGTGGCACTTATCGCGTCCGATAATCCAAGGGGAACTTGCCCCATTAGAGATGGGTTTAAAAGGATTGTCAAAATAATGCCTACGCTACAATTAAGAAAATTAGGTTGTCACCATTTCAACTCACGGAAGCACTTTGAGAGAAGCGCTTCCTATCTCGAACGGGGGAACCATGGTTTCTTATGAAGATTTTCAAAAATTGGAAATTAAAGTTGCTGAGATCGAGAGTGTTATGCCCCATCCGAATGCGGACAGACTCTATGTGCTTGGGCTCAAGGTCGGTGAGGCGCGCAAGCAGATCGTCGCGGGGATTCGGGCTCATTATACTGAAGAAGCGTTAAAGGGAAAGAAGATCGTTATTATCAATAATCTGGATCCTGTCGTAATCCGCGGCGTGGAATCCCAGGGGATGTTGCTTGCGGCCTCGAATGATACGATGTTGACGCTGGTTTGCCCTGAGCGTCCGATCGCTGATGGAGCAAAAGTTAAATGAGCCCCGCCGTCCCGCCGGCGGCAGGACAAGAAGCGGGGCGAATTTAATCCCGCGCACAGGCGGGGGATCCCGTAATTGTCAAAGTTTCGTACTTGTGCTAATATTCCGGCTCTATGTATGACCTCCACGGCTCCATCCAGTCGACCCAGCATCTCGACTTTCAGCCTTTTAAGGCCTGGCGCTATGCCACCGAGCGCGTTAATGTTTCCACCGTTCTGGCGCCGCCCTATGATGTGATTTCTCCGGAGAAGCAACAAAAACTTTATGAAAAATCTCAGTTCAATTGTATTCGTCTCATCCTGAACAAGAAAGATCCCGCCGATACGGATCAGCATAATGTCTACACGCGCGCCCGCGATACATTCCAAACATGGCAAAAACAAGGGGTTCTGGTCCAGGATGCCCAGCCCTGCTTTTACGTGTATCGTCAGACTTTCAAAGATCCTACGGTCGGTTCCATAAAAAACCGATTCGCATTGCTGGGTCGCGTCCGGCTTGAGCCGTTCGAAAAAGGCATCATCGTTCCACATGAGAAGACGCTGAGCGGCCCTAAGGCGGATCGGATGCGGCTTCTTAAGACCGTGCAAACTAATTTTTCTCCCGTCTTTGGCCTTTATGAAGACGAGGGTTTCAAGATCCGGAGTATTATCCAGGATCCCATGAATTCCAAGGCCGTGTTCACGGCGGAAGATGACGACAAGATCGTGCACACGCTTTGGGCGGTCGAAGATCCGGATATACTTGCTAGGCTCCACAATTTTTTAAAGTCCAAAAAAGTCTACATTGCCGACGGCCATCATCGCTACGAGACGGCGCTGGAATACGCGAAACAACAGAGGGAAGAGCGGCGGTCGTCGGATCTTGTCATATTACCTTTTGATTATATGTATATGGCGCTCGTGAGTTTTGATGACCCGGGACTTATCGTCCTGCCCACACACCGTATTGTGACTCCATTCGGCATGACCGGCGGGGAGATCATCCGCCGGCTTGAGGAATATTTTAAGGTAGAAGAAGTATCGCTCGAGAAACTGAAAGCTATGACAGCCGCTTATGATCATTCCGGAAAGACCTTCGGACTGGTCGTCGAAGAAGGGAATTTTCTTTTAACGATGATCGATAAGGAAAAATCAAAAGCCCGGATGATTTTCGGAAAACCTGAAGCTTGGTACGATTTGAACGTCAATGTGCTCGGGCACTTGATCTTTACCGAACTGTTGGGACTGAAGGAAGAGCGGTGGGAATCCGCGCTGAAGTTCGAACATACGGTCGACGGCGCTGTGGCGCCGGTTCAAAAAGGCGAAGCGACAGCAGCTTTTCTTTTACAACCGCCCAAAGTCAAAATGCTTGAGACAATGAGCGCCGTAGGGGAGCGTATGCCGCAGAAGTCCACCTACTTCTATCCCAAGCTCGCGAGCGGGCTTATTTTCTACTCTCATAAAGAATAATTTGAAACCCTGAAAAGTTAAAGGGGGCCGTGCCCCTTGTGATCCAAACCTTCCGTTCTTCCAAAACCCCCTGGGACATTTTCCAGTCGGTTTACGCGGATTCCCAAACGTGTTTTTTTCTGGATAGTCCCAATGCTTCTCAATCGCAGCGAAACGGTGATGGGGGCAATCCTGACCACCGTCGTTTTAAAAAAAATAAAAGTCAGAATACCCCCCGGTATCAGTCGCCCGACCCGGTCTATTCTTATATCGGCATGGATCCGGTTCTTGAAATCCGGTTGGAGGGCCAGGACCTTCGTATCCGGGGGGTCATCAACGAGCGACACGCCGCGTCGGAATTATTCCCGGTCCTCAGGAGGATCTTCGCGAAATACCGGATCCCCTCCCGCAAGAGGCGGCCTTTTTTTACCGGGGGCTTCGTCGGATATTTTGGATACGAGGCCGCGGATCTTTGTGACAAGATAAAATTCCGGGGCAAGCCGGGGCCTGACGTCCCCCGGATTTATTGGGGCCTCTTTCAAGAAGTGATCGTATATGACCACCAAAAAAGTCTCTATGCCTTGATTGTCAACTCCGCGCAACGCGCAACGATCAACGCGCAACGTGAAAAACTCAAAAAATATTTTAAAACCCCGATCAGAAGAAAAGAAACTTTTCGACTCAAAAAGATATCGCCGGAAATGACAAAAGGTCAGTTCAAAACGATGGTCACAAAAGCCCAGGAGTACATTGCCGCGGGGGATATTTATCAGGCGAATCTTTCCCAGCGTTTTTCGTTCGATTATCAGGGTTCTTCGCTTGCGCTTTACGAGAAGCTTCGCGCGATCAATCCCTCGCCGTTCTCGTGTTTTTTGAAGACGGGCGATCTGGAAATCGTAAGCTCTTCTCCGGAGAGGTTGATCCGGAAGAAGGGGCGCATTTGTGAAACCCGGCCGATCGCGGGGACATGTCCGACCCGGGGTTCCGCGAAGCGGCTTGCCTTGTGGCGGAAGAAGCTTCTTCAAAATGAAAAGGAAAAGGCGGAGCATCTGATGCTGGTGGATCTTGAGCGCAACGATCTCGGTCGCGTTTGTGATTATCGTTCCGTGAAGGTTGAAGAATTCATGACGCTGGAAAAATATTCTCACGTGGTCCATCTTGTCTCCAAGATCACCGGGAAGCTCAAAAAAGGCAACGAGGCGCTCGAGGTGGTCAAAGCCATGTTCCCGGGAGGAACGATCACGGGATGTCCGAAGATCCGTTGCATGGAGATTATCGATGAGCTCGAGCCCGTGCGCCGCGGCCTTTATACGGGGTCGCTCGGCTATATCGATCTTCACGGCGACATGGATCTGAATATCGTGATCCGGACGATCCTCCTGCAAAACGGGAAAGGTCATCTTCAGGTGGGCGCCGGGATCGTGTATGATTCAGATCCTGAAAAAGAATATGAAGAGACGCTTCACAAAGCCAAGGCGCTCGTCACGGCGCTGGTTTTCGCGAGCACGGGAAGAAATCATGCGCTTTAGGATCTATTCAGGCGGCCAAGAAGTTCCGGACAAACAAGGGCTTCATCTGCTTCAAGAGGAGGGGGCCGGCATTTTTGAAAGTATGCGCGCTTATGACGGCAGGGTCCTTCATCAAGGAAAGCATCTCGAACGGCTTCGGGAGTCGGCAAAGACCGTGGGCTACCAGCCGTTCCCGGCCCTTGGAAAACTCAGGAGGGAGCTCGATCAGGCGCTCAAGGCCTCCGGGGAAAAGAACACTTCGGTCCGGTTGACTCTCTTCGAAGAGAGAATATTTGTCATCCTCGGATCGCGCCCAATCGCTCCAAAATTTTACCAAGAAGGAGTGGCGCTTAAAACAGCTTCTTTTCCGCGCGGCAGCGGGAATGCTTTCCCGTATCAAGTCAAGGCGGCGGCTTATCAGCAGGCGGTTTTGGCCAGCACGGAGCCGAATCCGGAAAAGGCCTTTGACTGGTTGTTTCTGGACCGTGGAAATTATCTGACGGAAACGCGAGTGGGAAATTTTTTTATCGTCACGTACCGTTCCACGCACCCCGGGCGCATGGAAAAAGGCGGCGCAGTGCTTCTGACGCCGCCGGAACACCTAATCTTGAATGGAGTGACCCGCCGCTTTGTGATAAAATGCGCTCTCGAACTCAGATTCAGGGTTCAAGAAACGCCGCTGACCCGGCATGATTTTTTTAACGCGGACGAAGCCTTTCTTTCGAATACTTCCTGGGAGATCTTGCCGGTCCGTGAGCTGGATGGCCGCAGGATCGGCCCCGGGAAACCGGGCCCCGTCACTTTAGAGCTGCGCCGTTTTTTAAAAAAGAGGATCCAACACGATGTCGCGTTATACCGTTCGCCGGGCGCTCCTTAGCGTTTCCGATAAAACCGGCCTCATTCCTTTTGCCAAAATACTCCACAAGCACGGTGTCGAGATCCTTTCCACCGGCGGAACGCTAAAAGCGCTTAAAGAGGCCCGTGTCCCGGCGATGGCGGTGGAGGATTATACGGAATTTCCCGAAATGCTCGACGGCCGCGTGAAGACCCTTCATCCGAAGATCCACGGAGGACTTCTTTTTCTTCGCCACAAGAAAAGCCATCAAAAGCAGGTCAAGGCTCACGGCATCAAACCCATCGATTTGGTCGTTGTGAATCTCTATCCCTTTGAAGAGGCCACGCGCTCGAAAAATTTGAGCATGGACGAAGCCAAAGAGTTTATCGATATTGGCGGTCCTTCCATGCTCCGTTCTGCGGCGAAGAATTACCAGGCTGTAACGGTGATCACGGAGGCCGCGGATTATGAACGCGTGGCCCGGGAACTCGATGCGCATCAAGGAAGCGTTACGGATGAAACGCGTTTCGAACTTTCTCAAAAAGTTTTTGAGAAAACTTCGGCTTATGACGCTGTGATTAGTCAATACATGGCCCGGCATAAAAAGAAGACCGGCGAGGAGCCCCAGCTGCCGCCGCAATTTGTTTTTCATTTCAAAAAGGCGCAGGATCTTCGGTATGGGGAAAACCCGCATCAGAAGGCCGCTTACTATCTTTCGACCACGCATAAGGCGGCCGCCTCCTGGATCCAGCTCCACGGCAAGGAGCTTTCCTTTAATAATCTCATGGACGTCGATGCGACACTGGATGTGCTGGCCGAATTCAACGCTCCGGCGGCGTGCGTGATCAAACACAATAATCCTTGCGGCATCGCGCAGGACACGCAGGCCCTCGTGGCGGTTGAAAAAGCGATCGAGGGCGATATCCTCTCGGCGTTTGGCGGAATCGTCGGAGTGAACCGGTGTTGTGACCGCAAGATCGCGGAAAAAGTCCTCGAAAGACTCTCGTTTTTTGAAGTGCTGGTAGCCCCCTCTTTCAAACCGGGGGCTTTGAAACTTCTCAAGGCCCGCAAGAACCTCCGGCTGATCGAGGTCCATCAGTTCCGCGATGAAAATCTTTATGATGTGAAATTCCTGCGCACCGGGATCCTGGTCCAGGAAAAGAACCGGCCCCTCAAGGATCATATGGCAGCACTGAAAAAGAAACTGAATTTCGTTACCAAGGCCGGACTTTCCGAGACGGAGACGGAAGAACTTATTTTCGCCTTCCAATGCTCCAAAGTCGTCAAATCCAATGCGATCGTGCTGACTCAGGGAAAGCATACCGTCGGGATCGGAGCGGGGCAGATGTCGCGCGTGGATTCGGTCCAGATCGCGATGCAGAAAGCGGGTTATTTGGCCGAAGGCGCGATGCTGGGCAGTGACGCTTTTTTCCCGATGCCGGATTCGATCGAGATCGCCGCGAGGCACAAGGTCAAAGCAATCATTCAGCCCGGCGGTTCGATTCGCGACGCAGAGGTGATCGCGGCGTGTGACCAGGCCGGCATGGCCATGGCGTTTACCGGCGAACGGCATTTTAAACATTAACGTGAATACGATGTACGACGTTCGGCGTTTTTTCTCCGCACCGATTTTTCATTAGAAACTAATACCACATTCCATCCCGACTTTGATTTTTTTCATGAATGGCAGTCGGGATTGCCCCGTCCCGCCCATGGGGCGG
>JAHFHJ010000174.1 GCA_023246985.1 Candidatus Omnitrophota bacterium
GAAAAGAATCACGATATTCCCTTGCGGGTCTGCGACAATGATCGAGGAACCCTCGGGATTCTTCCCTTGTTCCGCGTCTTGATCCGGCGTTTCTTGGGACTTTGAAACCTGATCGAACCGGATGCCGTTCGCCCGATCCTGCGCCCACGCTTCCGAGAGAAGTTTTTGAGTCGGAATATCAAAAAGATCCGGATCCGCCACGCCGGCGCGATTTGAAAAAGCGGCCTTCTGCGTTTCCGCAAGCAGATGATAGGTCTCCGGAGTCTGTCCGAGACCCGAGACGCCAAAATGTGAAAGAATGTTGAATGCTCTAAAAAGCATCACGCCTCCGCCCGACGGAGCCCCCGCGCTGAAAAGATCGTACCCCTGGTAGGTTGAGTGAAGCGGGTCACGCGCCGCGACCCCGTAACCCTTAAGATCTTTTTCGCTTAACCGCCCCGGCTGATAAGCGCTTTTCCTCACGGCACGCGCTATGGCTTTGGCGATCGAACCCTTATAAAAAGGAACCGTTCCGCGGGTTTGGATCAAGCGCAATGTCTTGGCAAGTTCCGGTTGAAAGAAGACTCGCCCTTCTTCAAGCGGCGCGTCGTTTTCAAAAAAAACGGCCTTTTCGGGATCCAAAAGCGCCAGCCGTTTTGCGTTCCCGCGAAGCGCCTTGGCAAGGGCCGCGGAGATCGTGGCCCCTTCTTTCGCATACCGGATCGCGGGTTCAAAAAGTTTCGCGAACGGAAATTTATGCGTCCCGTATTTGGCATGAACTTCTTCCGCTAATTTCAGGATCCCCGGAACACCGACCGGAAGCCCGCCCGTACTCCGCTCGGGCTGATAAGGAAGAAGCTTGCCCTGGCTTATATTTTCTTTTCTTAAAAGGTCGTCAGGGCGAGTCCCATGAACCTTTAATTTTTTTGATGGAAAATGGGGCTTGCCCGAAATATCCAAAAACATCTCGGGCGAGGCCTTCGCGGGCGCCTTCACGCTGCCGTCAAAAGAGAGTATCCTCCTTGTCCCAATATCATAGAAAAGCAGAAGACCCCCGCCCCCGATCCCCGAAGCATGCGGCAAAACAACGTTGAGAACCCATTCGGCCGTTACGGCCGCGTCAACGGCATTCCCGCCCTGTTTCAAGACCTCCAGAGCGGCCTGCGTTGCCCGGAGGTCCGGAGTCACCACCATGGCTCTTTCGCCCGTAGCGGCATAGAGTGACATCGGAAAAAATCCAGCGAGAAGAAGAATCAGTAAAGCGTACGCTGTGCCAGAAGTATTTTTACATTGAGAGATCGCCACACTCACGCTCGCGATGACGGTTGACGATGATTGAGTACCGTATGACATTCGAATTTATGGGGCATGGGTACCCCATGTACCGTTAACCCATAAAATCGGTAAAATGGAGAACGGTATTAGCGGCCCAGGATCTTGTTGGCGGCTTTGATAATATGAGGGCAGGTCAGACCGTATTTCTCCAAGAGCTCTTCCCCTTTGCCGGATTCGGCAAAAGTATCCTGAATCGCCACGAAACCCATCTTGCAGGGATGTTTTTTCCCGAGAAAAGTCGCGACCGCGCTCCCGAGCCCGCCCCAGATTTGATGCTCCTCGGCGACCAGGACATGCCCGGTTCGTTTAGCGTCTTCCAGAATGAGATCCGCATCCAACGGTTTGACGGTATGCATGTCGATCACGCTCGCGCTGATGCCGTCTTCGGCAAGCCGTTCCGCCGCTTCAAGCGCCTCAAAAACCTCGAAGCCATTGGCGAGGATCGTCAGATCTTTGCCTTCGCGCAAACGGACGCCCTTCCCGATCTTGAAATCGGTGCTGACTTTATGAACCATCGGCGCTTTGGGGCGGCTGGTACGGATATAGACGGGACCGTTATGCTTCACGGTTTCAAGGACTAGGGCCCGCGTGGAAATTTCATCACACGGAACCATCACCACAAAACCCGGAAGACTCGACATCAGCGCGATATCTTCGATCGACATCTGGGAGGCACCGTCCTCCCCGACCGTAATACCGCCGTGGGAACCGACCACTTTCACGTTAAGTTCCGAGAACGCGACGCCCATGCGGAACTGGTCAAAACCTTTGCTGACCAAAAAAGAAGCGAAGCTGGAAATAAAAGGGATCTTCCCGCAGGACGCAAGCCCCGCGGCCACGCCCGCAAGATTCGCTTCCTGGATCCCGACGTTAAAAAAGCGTTCCGGAAATTTTTCGGAGAAAAGCACGGACTTGGTAGATTTGGAAAGATCCGCGTCCAGCACCACCACCTCCGGATTCGTCCTGCCGATCTCGACAAGCGCCTCGCCGTAAGCATCCCGGGTGGCCTTGCCTAATTTGCGCTCCATATTATGAGAGCTCCTTGAGGGCTTTCTGGACTTCTTCCGCTGTCGGTGCGACCCCGTGAAAGGCATTGTTCCCTTCCATAAAAGAAACGCCTTTGCCTTTGACCGTGTGCGCGATGATCATGACCGGCTCGTCTTTGACTTTTTGGGCCTTCTCCACGGCGTGCAGGATCTGCTTCACATCGTGTCCGTCGATCTCGAACGTATGCCAGCGAAAAGCTTTCCATTTATCGACCACCGGCTCCATGTCGCAAATGTTTTTCGTGGAATCGTCGAGCTGGAATTTGTTGTAATCGAGGAACGCGATCAGATGATCGACCTCATGATGCGCGGCCATGGCCGCAGCCTCCC
>JAHFHJ010000175.1 GCA_023246985.1 Candidatus Omnitrophota bacterium
GGCCGGGGCTCCGGCGTTCACTCCCCGGGAGCTTGAGATCGGGTTCGACCTGGCCTCGGAGTTTTCCGGAGCGTTCAAAAACATTCTTCTTTTCGAAGAAAACCTCAAAATGGAGCGCCTGGCCGCGGTGGGGCAGGCGATGGGCATGGTGATCCATGAGATCCGGAACATCATGCAGCTCGCGCGTTTTTCCGACGAGATGATCCGCATGGGGATCAAGGAGCACAACGAGAAATTCCTTCATAAAGGCCTTGAGAAAATGTCGAAGACCCTGAAGGAAATGGACGGATTCATTTGGGAGATGCTGAGTCTGACGAAAGATTATCAGCTCGAGCCCGAAAAAATAGAGCTTCCGGCGATCCTCGCGGAGCTGCAAAGCGATCTCGCGGAGCGGGCGGAGGGGCACCGCGTACGGCTTGACTTCAAGGCCGACCCGGGATTTCCGGCCGTGGAAGGGGACGGCCGTTCGCTTTATCGCGCGCTTCTCAATCTCGTGAAGAACGCGTTCGAGGCTTTCCAGGAAAAAAAAGACGCCTCTATCAAGATCCGCGCCGGGATCAAGGACGAGGATCATTACGAATTGATCGTCGAGGACAATGCCTCAGGCATGAGCGAAGAAGTAAGGGCCAGACTTTTTGAGGCGTTCTTTTCCACGAAAGGCAAGCGGGGGACCGGATTGGGTCTTATGGTCGTCGCGCGTACCGTCAAAATGCACCAAGGTGATGTCAACGTGGAAAGCGAATTGGGAAAAGGGACAAAATTCATTCTTACACTGCCGCGATCTTTTGCAAAGCAATAATAGCTTATAGCTATCCCCAACTTTGAATTTTTTTACATCAACGGTAGTTGGGGTTGCCCCAATTTCAACTTCGTTAAAATTGATAGGTATTGGGACTAAGAACACTGGCCAATAAGCGATAGTCCCGTTAGATCACTACGGTGAGGGCGGTGATATCGTCGTGCTGGTCGGCGCCGGCGGTGAACCGTCGGACATCCTCAAAGATCCGTTCGGAATATTCCTGAGCCGAAGAGGCTTCTTTCTTCACGCATTCCGCAAGCCGTTCGATCGTGTATTCCTTTTCCCGTTTATCGCGCGCTTCGATGACGCCGTCCGTATAAAGAAAGAGCGCGTCGCCCGTTTCCAGATGAACCGTGTTAAGAAAGAAAGCGGTTTCCGCCGTGAGACCGAGCGGGGGACTTTGCGCGCCTTTGAGGATCTCGGGGACGCCGTTCGCGGTCTTTCGTAAAAGGATCGGGAGATGGCCGGCCGAGGAATATTGGATCGTGTTCGTATGTTTGTCGATCACGAGACAGACCATCGTGAGGAACATCCCGAACGGGCTGTTGACGGAAAGGCGCTGGTTGAGCAGGGTGAGAAGTTCCGCGGGGTTCTTGGCCTGAGGCGCGAGGAAGCGGTACTCGGACATCGCGCGGACCATGTAGAGCGCGGCCGGGACGCCTTTGCCGGAGACGTCGCCCAGGATCACGCCAAGCCGGTTCGGGTCAAGCGAAATGACGTCATAAAGATCGCCGCCCACGTCAAAGGCCGGGAGCGTGAGGGCGCAGAGATCAATCCCGTACTGACGGTTCGTGAGATCGGGAAGAAAATTTTGCTGAATCTCGTGAGCGATCTTCAAGGCCTGTTTGGCTTTTTCCTGCTTAACGATTTCTCCGTGAAGCCGCGCGTTCTCGATCGCCAGAGCCGCCTGATCCGCGAAGGTTTCAAAAAGTTCCAGATCCTCCGGACAAAATCCGTCCCGTTTGAGGGGATTGACGGCTTGCAGAACGCCGAGGATCTTCCCCTTGGCTTTCATGGGAACGCAGAGGATCGCCCGCGTCACGAAGCCCGTGGAATCGTCGAACCGCTTGGCGAAACGGGAGTCTTCCTGAGGGGCATTGACGATCTCGGGTTTTCCGGACGCGGCGACGGCCCCCGCGATGCCTTCCCCCATCTTGACCCGGAACTTTTCCTCCAGTTCCGCGCCCTTGCCTCCGAGCGCCACCCGGAATACCAGTTCCTTGGAAATCTCATCGATCAATAGAAGAGAAGCCGCTTCAGAGCGCATGACCTCGGAAGAGGTTTTCATGATGAGCGCGAGCAATTCGCTTAGCTTGAGCGTGGAATTGAGGACGCCGGTCAAGGCGAGGACTTTGCGGAGATTCGCGATCGTCCGCGGATTTTCTTTCCCGGCGCCGATTTTTCGGAAAGCTTTGGAACTTTTGGAAGCGGGAAGTTTCACGTTTTTTTTCATGGGGCTTTCCTATCACATTTTCCGGAACAGCGCCACGATCAAAACGGCATAACCCAAGCTGAGGAGAAAGGCTTTCCGGCTTCTCAGCATTTTAAAGGGCAAACGGAGAAATCCCGCGCAGGGCGCAAGCAGGATCGCCGAAAGGGCATTGCTTGAGATCAAAATCCACGCGATGAGAGATCTTTCAATCATCGCATGGATCATCTCGGGCGTCCGGATCATAAAAAGAAGGGGAGCATCCCGCAAAAAACTTTTGGCGAACGCGTTGAGAATATAATTTCCCGCGAATGTCAGCAGAATGAAGAAAATAGCGTCGAGAGTCCATGCGCTCTCCCGGTAAAGAGCGTCCAGGAGCGGAGCGCCGGGGAATCCGCGGACTTCCCGGCTGACCGGCAGGAGAAAGATCGCGCTGAGCACCAGGATATGGCAGGCCTG
>JAHFHJ010000176.1 GCA_023246985.1 Candidatus Omnitrophota bacterium
TCCGGCCGACCCTTTTCCCTTTCCATCCGCACTGCTCCACCATCCAGCCCGCGGAGATCTTTACAGTCCCGTCCGGCTGCGGATAATGCGGTATCGCGGGATATTCCGGAATAAGTTTTTGAAACTGTTCGCCCGAAACCAAAGGATTCTTGAAGAAACTTCCGGCATTGCCAAGCTTCCGGGGATCCGGAAGTTTGGTCCGGCGGATCCGGCAAACCGCGTCGCTCACGGCCTCAAGGGAAAGGTCCCGGACTTTCATGGCTTCCAGCATCGCCCGGAGATCTCCGTATTCTGTTTTATAATGATAAGACGCCCGCGGTGAGGAAAGTTTGACCAGCTTGAACGAGACGGCGGTGATAAAAAACCGGCCTTTTAATTGATGCCTGAAAACGCTATCCCGATATCCGAACGCGCAATCCTTTGGGCCGAACTTTACCGTTTCTCCGGAGGCGATTTCAACCGCTTCCAGCTCATGGAATGTTTCTTTTTGCTCGGCGCCGTAGGCCCCGATGTTTTGAATGGGGGCAGCGCCCGTAAGGCCGGGGATCCGCGAGAGATTCTCAAACCCCGCGTAATTTTTTCCGATGCACCATGTCACCAGATCCTGCCAGACCTCCCCCGCGCCGGCTCGCACGATCACTTCAGCATCAGATTCGCCCGTAACCGCGATCCCGGGAATCGCGTTCTTCACGACCCATCCGTCAAAATCACCCGTCAGAAGCATATTACTGCCGCCGCCGAGGATCAGCTTTTTCTCATCGGAAAATTTTTTATCGCGGACAAGCTCCCGGAACGCTTCGACGGAACGGATTTCCACAAAATATTTCGCCGCGGCCTCGACGCCGAAAGTGTTGAAGATTTTAAGAGACTGGCCCTGACTTATATTTTCTTTTCCAAGAGGGTGCTCGGGACTGCTCCGATCTCCGCGATGCTTCGAGGGACAGGTATGGGAACTGTTTTGTTCAATTTTCATGAGCCCTGACTTTCACAGCATTTCAATCATAAGGGGGTTGGGATACTGCTGTCATTTTAACTTTTAAGTCGCTGTCCGAAGGCGGCGGCCGCTTGTTCCTGCGCTCTGGGAGGCCTTCTTTTGACCATTTCTGAGATACAGGGCATAAAGGTCCAGGATGTCTTCGCGTTCCCAATGCAAAAAATGTCCCGCGCCCTCAATGAGCTTGATTTCGCAATGGGGGATCCGGGAGGATAGGGACTGAAGGTCCGCATTATTAAGAATAGCGTCTTCTTCGCCGTTGATGATCAGAGTTGCGGCCTCGATCTTTGTCAGGTCCACATATTCGTCAATATGCCGGCTCTTTGCGATGCGTTCGCATTGAGCCCCCAGGACCCTGAACGTTTCCGGAACCATATCCCGGAACTGGGCGATCACCCGTTTTTGATTCGTCTCGCTTATCCGCCGGCCGAATCGGTCAATGATCAAATGGGCGATCTCATGGCCCCGGCCCTGATAAAAAAGCCGTTCACCCTCTTGGATCGTTTCCAACATAAGCGGGGTCGGCCGCACTCCGAAACTTCCGAGGATCAATTTGTCAACAAACCGCGGGTAACGCGCGGCGTAGGCGGCGGCGATCACGGCCCCTGAAGAAGCGCCGACCACATGGGCCGGCTCCTGCCCGCATACGGCCAATGAAACTTGATGCAAAACAGCGACTTGCTCGTCCAAAGACACCGCGAAAGGACCGGACAAAATGCGGGCCCTTCCCTGTCCGGGAAGATCAAAGACGATCATTTCATATTCTTTGGAAAAACGCTGGACGACCGGGTGCCAGGCCGCCATCGTCTGCTGCAGGCCGTTCACGCAAATAAGGGAAGGTTTCGCGTTCCCGTAGATCCTGTAAGGGATGAAAAATCTGCCGGTGGTGATCTCCCCTTTTTTTCTTGGCATGCGCCCCACTTTCTTTCGGAAGGTCTGCAGAAATGACCGTTAAGGACCCTGGATCATTCTTTGGATCAATCGCTCCCGGTTGACAACGGGTTGATCGCCGAACCAGATCGACCATAACGCCCTGGCAAATACCCGGTTTCTGATCGTGGCGATCTCTTTCCCGTTGAAAATGGCAACCACGGTGCCCCCCGCAAGCCAGCGGAGAACAGCCCGGTCATGGTTCCGGATCGCCTTGTCCCCGAAATAATCGCAAAAAGGGTCCGCGACGGGCCGTATCTCCCGGTATTCCGCCGGCGTTGTGTTCTTTTGGAACCCCTCCCTGAGGGTATCCCGCATTTTGTCCCCTCCGAAGAAACGGACGTATTCGATGACGATCTGTTTCGCTTTGCCGTCGGTCAGGACGGCATGGAGGGCTTCCGCGGAACTTTTTTCCTTACCGTCCTCCATATAATGAGCCATGGCATAGATTTTAAAAAAGAATTTACGGCGGAGGGCCGCTCCCGTGAGGCGCAGAACGTGTTCCGCGCCTTGATATCGAAAAGACGCGATCACCGGGAATTCTATTTTCGTTCCGGGCTCCTTCACGGTTTCCATCGAAAAAACGGGCATGGCTCCGCCAAGGAACGCCCAAACAACCATCGCTGTTCTTAATAGGAAAGATCTCATGACGCGCCCCCGCCTTCGGATCGACCTCCCTTGAAGTTAAAGCGCGGCAATTATACTCCTGAGTAAAATAAATGCCTAGTCAGGTTTAAGAAGAGAGCTATCG
>JAHFHJ010000061.1:0-6457 GCA_023246985.1 Candidatus Omnitrophota bacterium
GGGATTCCGAGAAGAGAACCCGCGGACACAAACGGTCAAAAAAAGCGGCGGCTTGGAAAAGATCTTTGGCTACCCCAACTTTGAATTTTTTTACATAAATGGTAGTTGGGGTTGCCCCAATTTCAACTTCGTTAAAATTGATAGGTATTGGGACTAAAGTAACGGCCGCCGGCGTATCGCTGAAATAATCCCGCGGGAACGGCCCCCCAAAGATCTTCGGGGCTTTCAAGAACCAGGACGGCGCGCGCCGGCATCATTCATTATCTTTCTTTGAGGTTTTCGATCACCCAAAGCCTTAATTGGTGGGTTTGAAGGGATGAGTACCGCCCCATGTTCCGGTGATAGCTAAAGTGATTGTATTATTGAAATAGATCCCCGACAAGCGTGTAGCTGTGCCATTTCCGCTTCCATCAACTACATAACTAAATTTTGTACCGCCAGGAATCACAATATCGAGCGAAGTTAAATTGTTCGTGTAGCTTCCATTTCCTAAATTATAGGATTCCTCGGCTTGGCGGATGGCGGAGAGCATCGAAACGGCTTCCGCGACCACGGCTCTTTCGCTCTGCCCCGTAAAACGCGGGATTATCAGCGATGCCAGCACGCCTAGGATGACGACCACGACTAAAACCTCCGCCAGCGAAAAACCCTTTTTCATGTTCATCATAGCAGCGCTTTTTCCCTCTTGAACTAAGAGTTTGGTCATAAAATAAATTCATTAATGTAAGTACGGCGTTTTGCTTTTTTTTCTTAAGGATGAACAAAGGACAGGTTTGATCGTCAAACCAAACCTGTCTCCACGAGGTACCCAGCATCACTCCGCTGCATTCTGGCTATAGTCCTACGCTAGCGTGCATCCCCCATTAGTCATTGCCGTGTACGCTCCAGCGCAGGTCCAAACTCCCGCCACGGTCCGATTTATAGTGTTGGCGGCAACTCCAAATCTGGTGGCAGTACAATCCGTCGTTAAGGCAGTGCATATATAATTAAACTTCGGACTGTTAGCACCTGCTCCGGCAGCTCCCGGAGGCTGAAGGCCTAATCTGTTCCAAGTAGCGGCGGTGGTATTATCGACAACAGCCACAAAAGTGCCTCCCGTATCGAGGTTTTGCTGTTGCGCACGAGTCATAGCGCCGATCATTTGATTGGCCTCTGCCACGATAGCTTTCTCAGGCGCAGCTAACATTCGCGGAAGGATTAAAGACGCCAAAATACCAATAATCACAACCACAATTAAAATCTCGATGAGGGTAAAACCCTGTTGCTTCTTTAGTCGCGTATTCATCATTTTCTCCTTTTTTTTTACATCGTTCATCCTATTTGAAGTGTACCCCACCTTCTCTCAAAAAGCAAATAACAATTACTAACTTTAACCTCCTCCAGTTGACAACATGACAATAGGAAGAAACATCGAGATCACGATCGTGCCGATCACGCCTCCCATGAAAACCAGCAGGAACGGCTCCATCAGCGTGGTCAAACGCGCCAGGAAAGTATCCACCTGCTCTTCATAGTAACGGGAAAGCAAATCAAAAAACCGGTCGAGCTGGCCGCTTTCTTCGCCGACCGTGATAAGCTGGGTCATGAAAACCGGGAATATTTTCTGAGCTTCAAGCTGGACGCCGAGCCCCTGTCCGCTTTTAACCTGCTGGGCTGTCTTTTTGATCCCGGATTGCAGGTATTGATTTTCAACAAGACGCCCGCTGATCTCAAGCGCCTGGAGGATCTGCACGCCCGAGTGAAGCAGCGTTCCGAGGGAGCGGGTGAAACGGACCACGGCGACCTGCAAGAGGATCGGTCCGAAGAGAGGCACTCCCAAGGCCATCAGGTCATAGGCCATCTTGATCGGGGGGACCTTACTCGTATAGATCCAAGCGATGATCCCCGCCGCCACGCAGCCGACCACCCAGGGGAACTGAGTTCTCAAAAGATTGCTTACCTCGATAACGATCTGGGTCAGGACCGGAAGTTTCATGTTTTGAGCTATGAAGATCGCCGAGAACTTGGGAACGATGACCAGCAAAAGGAATGTCATCGCGCTGATCACCACGACGGTCAAGACCCCGGGATAAAAGAACGCGGTAATGACCTTGCTTTTGATGCGGGCCGCGGATTCCTGATAATGCGCGATCTCCTCGAGACATTCCGGAAGCTTCCCGGTCGTTTCTCCGACTTCCACAAGATTCACCCAGATCCATGGGAAAACTTTGGAGTAGCTTCGAAGCGCCTTGCTGAAGGTGCTTCCCTCCGCGACTTTTTTCCGGAGATCCTTGATCACGCGTTTAAAAAAAGCGTTGACGATCCCTTTTTCGATGATCTCCAGTCCTCGAAGCAGGGGGATCCCCGCTTTGAGAAGCGTCGCAAGCTGCACCGCGAAAAAGATCACTTCGCGGGTCGTCACGCGATTGAAGAACGAAAAAGAGGATCCTTCGGAGCTCCGGCCGGAGCCCTTCGAAAAGAGATCCTTCAGATCCCCCTTCTTCTTTTTCGGTTCGGCGATCCCGACCACCATATAGCCCTGAGCGATAAGTTTTTGAACGGCGATCTCTTTACTCGAAGCCTCCAGGGTCAGAGTTTTGACCTGGTTTGGAAGATCGCGCAAACGGACTTTGCACTCAAAGAGGACGCCGGGGTCCCGGGTTCGATTCGGTTGCGGGGAAAGCCTGTTCGATTCATTCATAGGCCACACTCAAGACCTCGTCCAGGGTCGTCAAGCCTCGCTCCACTTTCTTGATCCCGTTCTGGAGGAGGGTTTCATAGTGTTTTTCTTTCTGAATTCTTTTAAGAGCGTCCAGATCCGCATTTTTCGTAATAAGACGCCGGATATCTTCATCAATTGGAAGTACCTCGAAAATGGCCACGCGCCCCCAGTAGCCGATATCCCGGCACTTGGGACATCCCTTGGCTTTGTAAAGAGTTTCCGTTTTGATCTTGTAATCTTCCCGGGTTTTTGGATCGACCTGATAGGGTTCTTTGCAATCCGGGCAAAGCAGGCGTATCAGGCGCTGAGCCGCCACAAGCCCGATGCTTCCGGCCACCAGATAGGTCTGGATCCCGATATCGACCAGGCGGGTCACGACGGTCACGGCGTCATTCGTATGCAACGTCGAAAGCACTAAATGGCCCGTCAGCGACGCGCGGATGCAAATTTCGGCGGTCTCAAGATCGCGAACTTCCCCCACAAGAATGACGTCCGGATCCTGACGCAAAAAAGCCCGGAGACCCGAAGCGAAGGTCAGTCCGATCTCCGGCTTCACCTGCATCTGATTGATCCCCGAGAGCTGATACTCCACCGGGTCTTCAATGGTCAAAATGTTCACCTCGGGGGAATGACGCTTGTTGAGCGCCGCGTAAAGCGTCGTGCTCTTGCCGCTTCCGGTCGGGCCGGTCACGAAAATGAGCCCGTAGGGACGCATCAGGGCTTTTTCGAAATGTTCGAGCTGCTCCGGCTCAAAACCAAGCGTTTTCATGTCCAGAAGATCGAGACGCTTGTCAAGAATGCGCATCACGATTTTTTCGCCGGCAATGATCGGAACGGTCGACACGCGCACGTCGACCTTGCGGCCTTTATACTGAAGCGAAAATGAACCGTCCTGGGGGATTCGTTTCTCGGCAATATCCATTCTGGAAAGGATCTTGATGCGGGAAATAATCGCGTTATGAAGCTCGCGCGGAGGAGGCGGAAATTCATAAAGAACGCCGTCCACGCGGTAGCGGATAGTGATCTTGTTATGAAACGGTTCGATATGGACGTCGCTCGCCCGGTCATCGAGGGCCTTGCGGATCATGATATCCACCAGCTTGACCACGGGGGCTTTCTCAGCCTCCGCGATCGTCGTCCCAAGATCGACCTTGTTCTCATCTTTGTCCGGAATATATTGCTGGGTGAGGTCGTCGACCTCGGAAGACGAGACGACTTCCTGGAGATCGACGTTGCCGTAATACGTCTCGATCGCTCGCTTGAGCTCGCTCTCCGCCGAAAGAACGGTCACAATGTCATACCCGGTCATTTTGCGAAGATTGTCCATAAAAATGATGTCGGGGATTTTCGCCACGGCCACCTTGAGGACATTCCCGTTGCGTTCCAGGGGAAGAACATAATTCGCGAGCGCGAAATCGGTGGGAATACATTCTTTCAGGCGTTGATCGGTACGGGGTTTGAGCTGATCGGTTGAAAGAAACGAAACGCCCAGTTGTTCCGAGAGCGTTAGGCGCAAATGAGCTTCATCGATAAAGCCCAGCTGGATCAGGATCTGCCCCAGAGGCTCCCGGATTTCTTTTTGTTTAGTAAGCGCCTGGCCGAGCTGCGCGCGAGTGATCAATTTCCGCTCGACAAGCATATCCCCCAACAACGAGTTGATGCGCATGCGGTCTTCTTTCCCCTATTTCGCTCCCTGGGAGGCGGCTTTCGCGTTCTGATCCAGGGTGCCTAGCGTGGAGTCGATCAACTTTCTCCGGACATTGAAATAACCTTCAAAATCCGTTCCCTCCTTTTTCCCCTCCCTCATCTCTTTGTACCATTGCTTCTGCTTCACCTTCCAGAAGGGCGCGATCTCGTCATCGTACCGCAGGCGCTGCCCGGGAATGTCCGGGGTTTGGAGCATGGAAGGATCCGAGATGATGTAAGGCGTCACAAAAAGGATCAGCTCCCTGTCGGTTATGATCTTGCTATTGCTTGTAAAGAAGGCCTTGCCGATCACGGGGATATTCCCGAAAAAGGGCACCTTGCGGTTCCCGTTCGACTGGTTGCTGAAGAGCATGCCCCCCATCGCGATCGTTTGTCCGTCATTGACCATCAGGGTGGTGCGGGCCGTCCGGGAGGTTGGATCCCCTGTCGCGCCTGCGTTTGCCGAGACGGTGATCGCCGATTGGTCCACGGTTGCGAATGTGGGTTCCAGGGTCAGCGTAATGCGTCCGCCGGTATTAATCAGCGGCGTTACGCGCAATATCGTTCCGATTTCGGAACGCTCGATGCTTTGGGAGCTGGTTCCCGCTCCTCCCGATTCCGTGACCGTCAATGTGCCGATGGCCGCATTGGTCGCGATCTTGATCAACGCCGGCTGATTGTCCAGAGCCAGGATCTTGGGCTTGGCCAGAACCTTGAGCTTGGAAGCGCTTTCCAGGGCCTTGACCGTAATCTGAAAACTGCTGAAGTCGCGGATGCCTTGCGTAGTGATCGCGCCTGAGGTGTTGGTGGGACTGAGCTGTTTGACGGCATCCCTGGCCGCATTCCCGAAACCCCTAAAGATACTGCTTAAATTACTACTCCGGTTCGGCATGGCGCCCGGTCGTAAAGGCCAAGCGGTATCGCTCACCGAACCGGTGACGGTTCCAAATGCTCCGTCCGTATCGCCCCATTCGATGCCCAATTCATGGTCAAGATCCTCAAAAGTCTCCACCAGGATCACGTTGATCAGCACTTGGTCGAGCGGACGATCAAGCTGGGCAATGGCAAATTCGATCATTTTCAAGCGGTCTTCGGAATCCGTCACGACAAGACTGTTGGAACGTTCATCGACCGAGACTTTGCCGCGCTCGGAAAGGATCTTATTCACGGCTTTATAGATGGCGGAATTTTCAAGATTCACCGTATCATCTTGCTGTGCCAGCGTTTGAAGGCCTCCTCCGGAGCTGCTGCCTCCGGAGCTACCTCCGGAACTTGAAGACGAAGAATCGCCGCTTGAAGAACCGCCTGAGGAACTTGAGGCGGTGATCTCTTTTAATTTGGTCACCCGTACGTAGTAAAGTTTAAAAACTCGGGTCAAAAGAGGCGGTTTTTCCGGAGAGTCCGCCGAAGCGCGAAAGAGATAAATGTTCCTGCCGGGAAGAAAGTCATAGTTGACGTTGGAGCCATAAGCGATCGCCTGAAGGGCGTCTTCCAGACTGACATTATCCAGGGTCATGCTGACTTGCCGGTCGGAAACCTCTTTGCCCGCCACAAAGTTGATGCCGCTCAAATTCGAAAGCACATTGAGCACGTTAATGAGCGCGGCGGCTTTGAAATCCAGATAGTATGTCCCCTCCGTAGTTCTCTCGATCTTGAGCGCCGGCGCCGTCGGGTCATACGCCGGAGAAGGATCCTTGGGGACGGCTCCCGCAGGTTCTGAAACTTCCATGACCGACGGCGTTTTCGATGCCGGCAAAACCCCGGGGTCCGCGGCTTTCAAGGGATGTTCCAAGCTTAGGCACAGCGCAAAAACCGCAAAAGCGGTCCGCCTCCAATCCACGTATTTTTTTTTCATGATGACACTTGCTCCTTTCCTGGAATCGATGAAGAATCTTTTTGTTTTGAATCTATCCCGACTTTAATTTTCTTTTCATGAACGGCAGTCGGGATTGCCCCAATTTCAACTTCGTTAAAATTGATAGGTATTGGGACTAAAAAAGCGGCGCTCGCGGCCCGTTTCCGCTCCTTTCGCTCCTTGGCCTTCTTAAGGTCGTCATCCGGAAAAAGCGG